>JAUVKN010000039.1 GCA_030596245.1 Bacteroidia bacterium
CAAGGGTAGCTGAATTGGAAGCTCAAATAAACAGCAACAGCGGGAACAGCAGTAAACCACCCTCAAGCGATGGTTACAAGAAGAAACCTGCCTTTCCGAGAAAGAAGAAGGGGAAACAAGGAGGCCAGCAGGGCCACAAAGGCAGGACCCTGAAACAGGTTGAGCATCCCGATAAGACAGTAAAGCATAAACCCGGGCCATGTGACTGTGGTCATGTGTTCAGTGATGAGGAACTGAGTGTGGCAGAGACCCGCCAGGTGTTTGATTTACCCCAACCCAAGCTGGAAGTAACCGCACATCAGTTGTTAAAAGGGAAATGTCCGGGGTGTGGAAAGTGGCATAAGGGCATAGCTCCCGAGGGCGTCAATGCCCCGGTCCAGTATGGCTATGGAGTCAAGACACTTGCTGTATTACTGAATGTGGACTATAGGATTCCCTTCAAGAAACTACATATATTGTTCAGCGACCTGTTTGGGTACGCTATTAATGAGTCCACGGTTTATTCAGCCTCCGGGCAATGCTATGAAATGCTTGGACCTACAGAAGAAGTGATAAAATCAGGGGTTGTCAAGAGTGATGCGACTCATGCCGATGAAACAGGATTGCGGGTAGCAGGCAAACTGCACTGGCTGCATACAGCCTCTTCGTTGCTTTACACCTATTTGTTCGTGCATGAGAAACGAGGGAGGTTAGCCCTGGAGAGTGATAAATCCATACTGAACAGGATCAGGGGCTGGTTGGTGCATGACTGCTGGAGCAGTTACTTCAGGTTTAACAACATGAAGCATGCTCTTTGCGGGGCCCATATACTGAGAGAGCTGGAAGGCCTGATAGAAAACGGGCAGAGCAAATGGGCAAAAGTGTTTCATGTTTTCCTGATGCACGTGTATGAGATGCCTTTTGAGGAGCGGGTCAAACGACGAGATCATATTGAAGACAGATTCTCACTGATCTGCACCCTCGGTGAAAAAGCAGAGCCTCCACCAAGAAAAACACCCGGTAAGAAGGGTCGGTATAAACGTACCAAAGGAAGAAATCTCGTGGAACGCCTGATCAGGGAAAAGGAGGCAGTACTGGCGTTTGCTTTCAACAGGGAAGTGCCATTTACAAATAATCTGGCCGAAAGGGATATCAGGCCTGCTAAGGTCAAACAGAAAGTGTCAAATTGCTTCCGCACTCTTTCAGGAGCAGAAATCTATGCCCGAATCGCAGGATTTGTCTCAACGGCCCGGAAGCACGACCGGAATGTTTTCTCTGAATTATACACTACCTTCGAAGGACACAACTTCATTACTGGGTAGCATACCCAGGTAAACAGTTACGATATATTTACATAATAAACCGTGCATATGGCAACAACAGCAGATTTTAGAAACGGATTATGCCTTGAGTTCAATAACGACCTCTATTCCATAGTGCAGTTTCAACATGTGAAACCGGGTAAAGGTCCGGCGTTCGTCAGGACCAAAATGAAGAGCCTTACTACAGGAAGGGTGATAGAGAACACATTTTCAGCCGGGGTCAAGGTAAACACTGCCAGGGTGGAAAGAAGACCTTACCAGTTTCTCTACTCTGATGATATGGGCTATAATTTCATGCATTTGGAAACCTTCGAACAGATCATTATCCAACCTGATATGATCGAGAATGCTGACCTTATGAAAGAGGGACAATCGGTTGAGATCGTGGTACATGCCGATACCGAGACACCGCTTTCCGTGGACCTGCCCGCTTTTGTGGAACTGGCAATCACCTACACTGAGCCTGGTGAAAAGGGAAACACAGCTTCCACATCGGCACAAAAACCCTCTGAACTTGAAACCGGCGCCAAAATTATGGTTCCCCTATTTATCGATACCGGAGAGATGATCAAAGTTGACACCCGTGACCGCTCCTATGCGGAAAGGGTTAAAAAGTAGTTATAAGGATCAATCAATTATCATGGGCAAATTTACTGAAAACCGGCTGAAGCTTTCAACATTCAAACTGAATGCCCTGCTTGATATTACCCTGGCGATCAATGACAATGTTTCTACCAGCGAACTGATCAGGCGGTATGAAAAAATGCTTACCGATGACCTGGATATAGGGAAGGTTATTTTATTGAAATTCTCAGACAAATGGGAATGCCTGCTTAATTCGGGCTTTGGGAACAAATTCTTCAATAAGGTAGAGATGGAAAGGGACCTGCTACCTTTTGATGAGATCTCCTTTATCACTTCTGAACCCCAACACTTCCCCGAACTGGTTGATATTGTGATCCCTGTCTTTCATAAGGATGAAGCCATCGCCTTTGTCTTAATAGGGGATATTGAAGAAGAGGGTGAAGGTGTTAGTCCGATAATAAAGCACCTGAGGTTCATACAAACCCTATCCAACATCATCACAGTTGCCATTGAGAACAAACGTCTTTTCCAGGAGTCTTTGCGTCAGGAGGCAATGAAAAGGGAGATGGAGCTTGCAAGCAGGATGCAAAACATGTTAATCCCCACAAAAGAAAGATTGCCTTCCCATGAATTTATCCGGATGAAGGCTTTTTACCATCCACATTTTGAAGTTGGAGGCGACTATTATGATGTAATCCAGCTGAGTAAAGAGGAGGTGGGGTTCTGTATTGCCGATGTATCCGGGAAGGGGATCTCCGCAGCCATTCTGATGTCTAATTTTCAGGCCAACCTGAGGGCTCTCTATACCGCCGATCAAAGTCTTACCGTTACCCTCAACCGGCTTAATGAACGGGTAATGAACAGTGCCAAAGGAGAAAAATTCATCACCCTGTTTATTGCCCGTTATCATTTCAAGACAAGGGAATTGAAATACGTTAATGCAGGCCACAATCCACCTTTTCTGTATGAACTGGATTCAAAAAAACTAACCCAACTCGCAAGCGGATGTGTGGGTATGGGAATGCTTGATGATCTCCCATTTGTAAACGAAGCGGTGGTTAAACTGGATAATCCTGCAAAACTGTTCTGTTACACTGACGGACTGGTGGAGGTGATCCAGGATTCGGGCATTGAGTTCGGCACCGAAGACCTTGAAAAAGAGATCTCCAATCAAAAACCGCTGGAGGAGAATATCAAAACTATCATCGAGAACCAAAAGATCATGGAAGGGTCAGCTGCCATTTTTGATGATATCTCCATCATCGGCGCAGAATTCCCTGGAAAAAACAGCTTCAACTAGGACGATCCTTCGAATGCAAGTGAGTCCTCTTCTTCAGGCGCATCTTTATGGTATATATCCATGGCCACAAGCATGGCCGTATAACCCCAGAACACAACAGAGATCTTATCTGTATCCAGGAAGTTATTAAGTACTCCATGGAAATAATAGGAGAATAGTCCGATCAGCACAGCCAGCGAAAAGATGCGGATGGATCGTCGTTTGGAATTGAAATAGACCCTGATACCCGTAACAATAGTGGTACCAATCACTAAAAGGATGCTGAGCAATCCAAAAACACCCCCCTCAGCCAATGGACCCAGGTATTCGCTGTGCGCATTCCCCATTGTCCCGAAGTCAGTACTGATACGGGTCTTTTCATAGGAGCGCTGATATCGTCCGTACTCGAATTGATAAGTTCCCGGTCCGAATCCAAACAAAGGCTTATCCTTCCACATGCGTATGGCACAACTCCACCGGTTGAGCCTCTCCAGGTTCGACTGGTCGGTTGAAATGTTGGAGATGGATTGAACATGTTCTGATAATTCGCCCGATGACTCCACTCTGTTCTGTTCAAGTTCCACCATTAATTGGGTCCTTATGGATAGAAAGAAACCCACCAGGATAATTGCTCCCACCAGCACAATCTCAAACCGGATCTTAAGCTTAATAATCGCCCAGACTCCGATGGATGCTAAAATACTAACCCAGGTTGCCCGGGTATAGGAAACTACTGTCGCGAAGATGATCATCAGGACAAGCAGCAGCATCAGAAAACGTGTATTGATATCCTCTCTTTTGATAAAAAGGAACAGGGCCACCACTACGGGCAGAACAAATCCCAGTGTGGCTCCGTAGGATGTGTGGTCCTTGTAAAATGGTTTGGAAATACTGTGGGCCATCACCTGGTTGTTGAGACCATACTGGACATGATTGATCAGGCTGTAAACAATCACCCCGGCAAATGCAATAATAAAAAGCCATGCATAGGTGTGCATGTTCCTCTCTTTTTTGAACAGTTGGGTACCCAACAGATAAAATCCAACGATGAACCAGAGCCGGGATGCCAGCAGTTTGAAAGATATCAGCATGTCGGAGCTTGTAAGGCTCGCAATGAACATCCAGGCCAGGTGGAAATAGATGGCCAGAGTAACAGGATGCCGTAATACCCTGATATCGATCCTGTCACCCATAAGGTACTTAAGCATATAGAGAAGCAACAAGCCGGCAAGTAAAGGCTCCGTTGGAAGATACATATCGATGGAAAGCCCCTCAATAAGCGTACTGAGGGGTATGGATAATGGCACAAAGAACACGATCGCAAGCAGGTATTTATCAACCGCCACGATGGCAAGGGCCACGAAAAGCAACAGGGCTGGGACCAGGGGTACATAGAAGATCTCGAACGCCAGCATGATGGTATTCAATGCTACGAACGAAATCAGGATCCCCCACAGGAGGACCTTCGGGTACCTTTCCTGGGTTCCGGCAATCATTTTTCTTCCTGTATGGCTATCCGGGACTTAATGTTGTCGATGACGATCAACACAATCAATGCGAACAGCAGGGTTGCCAATGTAGATACAATGACAATCAGGGACTTATTTGGATACGCTTTCTTCTCGGGAGGGTATGCACTCTCGACCACAAACTTGTAAGGCAGATTCTGTTCAGCCTCCAACCTGGCCTCCTTATACCTGAGGCTCAGTTCCGAAACGATCAGGGACTCGTTGCGCACCAGGTTTATTACTGAGAGATAGAGGGCACCATTCTCCGAGATTGCTTTGATCAGGTTGGTTGTGGGATCTCCACTTTTATTGATCTCACTTGAAAGCTGACCGCTTAACCGGTCAAGCGAGTCCCTGAGCTCCACAAGATTCTTTTCGGCTTCTTTAAACTCCCTTTCCACCAGGTGAAGGGCCTCCCGGGCACGCTCTTTTTTCATGCTGTTGTACACAGTATCCACTAGGTCAGATATATCATTGGCAATGCTGGCAGAGATAACCGGATCACTATCCATCACCGATATCTCTACCGACATAAACTCTGTGAGTCTGAAACTAATATTCGATTTATACTGCTCATAAAGCTCCGTCAGGGGATATTTATTATCCGGATCTATTTCGTAATGCTCCATTAGGCTGTATTTTTCGATGATCCGGGAACGGATGGGTTCCGAGTTCAGAATCTGTAACAGTTGCTCGGCCTGCTCCTCCTCACCAAAACCATGTATACTCTGTCTCCCGGAATAGTTCTGAACCAGCAATTCCTTGGAGATAGAAGCGCTGGAGGCCGGGAACATAATCACCGACGATTGAAACAGGGGCGTGATCATGATCGAAATAACAATAGCGGCCACAGCTGCGATAATGCCGACACTCGTTAAGATCAACCGTTTGTTCCAGATATAGATCAGCAGATCTACGGAACTGAAATTATAACTTTTTTGTTGCTTGTTATCCATGACAATGAGTGTTAAGATTCTTTTACCCTGATTAGATAATAGTTTTTCTTTCCCTTTTGAATGAGCAGGTATTTATTATTGATGAAATCAACCTTTGAAATTCGTTGTTCGGGCCCTGTAATCTTTCGTTTGTTGATGCTCACACCTCCCCCGGAAACCATCCTGCGGGCCTCTCCTTTGGAGGCGAAAACAGCGGTCTCTACTGCCAACAGCTCCAGCACATCAAAGTCTATATCAGAAGAGGGAACCTCAAACTGGGGAACTCCTTCGAAAACAGCCAGGAACAGATCCTCCCGGATCCTTTTTAATGATTCGGTGGTACCTTTCCCAAATAATATTCCCGAAGCTTCCACGGCCATTTCATACTCCTCACGGGAGTGTACCATTGAAGTAACCTCTTCGGCCAGCTTGTTCTGCATCACACGCATGTGGGGTACATCGGTATGCTCCTTAACCAGGGTTTCAATCTCCGTCCTGTCCAGCATGGTGAATATTCTAAGGTACTTTTCTGCATCCTCATCTGATACATTGAGCCAAAACTGGTAAAATTTATAGGGGGAGGTACGAACCGGATCCAACCATATGTTGCCTTCCTCGGTCTTCCCGAATTTTCCACCATCAGACTTTGTGATCAGGGGACAGGTCAGTGCAAACGCCTCACCTCCATCCACACGCCTGATCAATTCGGTTCCTGTCACAATATTGCCCCACTGATCGGAACCTCCCATCTGCAACCGGCAATCGTGGTCACGATAAAGAACCAGGAAATCATAACCCTGCACCAGCTGATAGGTGAACTCGGTAAATGACATACCTGACTTACTTTCAGATCTCAAACGTTTTTTAACCGAGTCCTTGGAAATCATGTAATTTACGGTGATATGCTTTCCTATTTCCCTGATGAACTCCAGGAAGGAGTAGTCCTTCATCCAGTCATAATTGTTCACCATAAGCGCCCTGTTTGGAGCCTCTGTTTCAAAATCCAGGAACCTGGAGATTTGCCCTTTCAGTGCTTCCTGATTCTGCCTCAGGGTGGGCTCATCCAACAAGTTCCGTTCCTGTGATTTTCCACTGGGATCACCAATCATCCCCGTGGCACCTCCAACCAGCGCAATGGGACGGTGTCCGGCATGTTGAAAATGTTTCAGCATCATCACACCCACAAGGTGACCGATATGCAATGAATCGGCTGTAGGATCGATCCCCACATACGCTGAAGCCATCTTCTTCTCAAGCATCTCTTCGGTTCCGGGCATGATGTCGTGGATCATCCCCCTCCATGTAAGTTCTTCTATAAAATTCATACGGTCTGTTTCTCCTTCTTCCTGGGAACATACTGCTTCCACTCTTCCTTTTTTAAATAGGGAAATACTGCAGGAGCAAATCCTGAAAGTGGTTTATAAAGCAATGAGCCCTCAATATGCTTCGGTTTGATAATCTGCTTCTCCGCATTAACCTGATTGATGGGCCAGAGGATCATACTGATCACAAATGCCGTCACCAGTAATCCAAAAGTCATTCCCAGCAACCGGTTCACAAAATTCAATGCCACAGCTTTAACCAGTTTATCCACGAGGAACGCTACAAGATGGATCACCAGGACAATGGTCACAAATGCCACAGCAAAAGCGATTACATTCATATGTTCGGGTGAAATATTGAAAACAGAATCTAAAAAGGAGGCGAAAACCGGTCTCAATTTAATGGCTCCGAAGATTCCCAGCAATAGTGCCGCCAGTGATGCGATCATATGGATCACTCCTTTTTTAAATCCCCTGTAAAGGGCAAAAAGCAAAGGGACCAGAAATATAATATCAAGTATATTCATGAAGCTGTGCTAAAAAGCCACAAATTAAGGGATTTCTTTGGAAATTCGATAATGTTTTTGTTTGCGTTGGACCAAAAAAAAGCTGATCTTTAGTTATCATGGAGATTAGAAAATTCAGATCAGCCTATGATCTTGAGCTCATTCCCGCTTCACACGAGGGGATCACACTTGGAGACCTGGTATGGGATCCCATTTTCGGTGCACCCGAGTTTTCAAGAAAAGGCATGCCCAATACCATCTATACAGCATTCCTGGATGCAAATCTTATTAACCAGAACGAATGGGAACTTTTCGGAGAAGAAAACCATAACACCACACTTATCAAGGCACATCTCGCATCCCGGACCGTGGATGTGAATGTGGAATTTGTCAATGAGTTGCAACACCCAAAAATAGGCAAGATCACCGGTGAATTCAGATTTGAGAAGTTGAGTAAATTCACTTTTGGAGATATCCAGGTACGTGAGATGGATGACCTGATGCGCATTAAGATCGACAAATTCCTGGAGCAGATGAAAGCCACCCGCTGGAGTGAATATGATGGCAGGATCAGAAGGGTGTTTTTAATCACCGAACTATATTATGGAACCATCAGGATGGTGATTGAAAAACAGTTTAGCACAGAACTTGACACCATCCTTAAAGAGACGAAATTGGAAATCCTGAGCAGGTCAGATGGGAGTCATGCTGTGGAATATGAATTCTCCCATGACAATGTTCCTTTTGCCATGCGCATCGAACGCGTTCGTACATTCAACGGTTAGGTTATCGCAATTTCCGTTTCCCGAATAAAAACCTAGCAAGATTGAGGGATGAGATTCAGAATTTCGTGAAGATGATCAACCCTGAAAAACTGATTCGACACAGGATCTTTTTCTACTTCCTCATGTGCCCAGGTAGTGTGATAGGGTACGTGTATAGCCCATGCTCCCAGGTTTAATGGTGGTATGATATCTGACTTCAGGGAATTTCCTATCATAAGGAATTCGCTGGGCTCTATATCAAGATGATGCAGAAGTTGAATGTAGTGCTGTTCTTTTTTATCACTCATCACCTCAATGTGATGGAAACTGGAAGAGATGCTGGATCGTTTCATCTTTCGCTCCTGATCCAGCAAGTCCCCTTTGGTGGCCACAATGAGGCGATAACGCGGATCCAGACGTTCCAGAACCAGTTTAACATCATTCAACAGCTCGATGGGCCGTTGCAACATACCTTTCCCGATGCTAAGGATCTGGTTGATGGTATTTGAGGTAACTGCACCTCCTGTTATCGTTATGGCACACTCCACGAGCGAAAGCATGAATGCTTTGATCCCATATCCGTATAGTTCAAGGTTCGCGATCTCGGTCTTAAACAGGGCCGCAGCTATATCACCTTTAACTCCATAAGCTAATACAAGTTGGATAAACTGCTTCTCCGCTTCGCGGTAATAGGGTTCATTGACCCACAATGTATCATCGGCATCGAAACCTATGACTTTAATTTCTTCAGGTATCAATTTCAGAAATTTTAAGGCCTAAAGTTAGTGAAACCTAAATAGCGCCAAGGTCACGCGGGAAAATATCCTCGGCAGATACTGTGATGCTGCGCAACCTGACGGATGATCCCGGGTTGTGATCTTCTTCAACAAAAAAGCCCAATCCGGTTAGCCTCCCGCTGATGACCGATCCGGAATCAATGTCAATGGATACAATTTTTCCCGTCTTTTCATCTTTTCTAATGCAAATATCATTTCCCACAAAGAGAAAATTCTTATTCCCATTGGAAGATATGAAGCGTTTCAATTTCAGGTTGGGTGTATGTCCATGCACAACCAGGTAACTATCCCATAGGTTTGAAGGGCTGTTAAAAAAGGCATCCCGCACCCAAAGGAATGAATCACCGGGATCGATATGATTTGTGAGGAGGTACCGATTCAGGGCATTGTAGTCCTTCATGCCGATCTGATCCTTAAGAGGAATTGCCGGTGAAACTCCGGCATGGGTACCCAGCACTTTTAACTGTTGATCCAGCTTTACCACATGACTCATTTTAAGGTTGCGGAAGAAATCGAGGTAGACCGGATCCATTGTAGATTGGAAACTAAAAAAACTCGTGGAACCGAAAGATTGCAGGGTTGCTTCACCCCCGTTGTAATACCACAACTCGATGGGATTATGACCATACCCAGGATCCTCCATGGCATTCAGCATCATCATTTCATGGTTTCCCATAAGACAGTTCACCGGTACCTCCAGCCCCATAATTCGATCAATCACCTCTTTGGCATGGGAACCCCTATCGATATAATCGCCTATGAAAACAATCTGATCCGGTTGAAAACGCAATAGATTCTCTAGCAGACTATCCAGTAAACGGATCTCTCCGTGAATATCACCTATGAACCAGTAGTTCTTCATGAATTTATCCTGGAGATGGATTGGTAAAAATAAGTATTTTTGTCTCATGTCACTCTCAAAAAATCAAAGGTTTGGGCTACTCACCTTCATCGTTTTGATCATCGCCGCTTATCTGGTGACTGAAGAGCCATGGAAAAGAGCATCCAGGGAGCTCCGGACATCCATGACACCAGAAGGCCCTCCAACTGAAATAAACCTCGCCTGGGATCATCTGTCAGCAGGATACCCCCTGACCTTTACCACCGATACCATTCGATCATATACTGGTTTTGACCTTGGATACAATGAGCAATATGAGCAGGCTTCTTGGGTGGCTTATGTCCTCACCCGGGAGGAGATCGAATCGGGGTATGTGGAGAGAACAGATAACTTCAGACCCGACACCTCCATTGCCACCGGATCTTCCGCACTTAAGGATTACCGGGGCTCAGGATTTGACAGGGGTCATCTGGCTCCTGCAGGGGACATGAAATGGGATCACAATGCCATGAGTGAATCATTTCTCATGTCCAACATGAGTCCGCAGGCTCCCTCTTTCAACCGGGGAATCTGGAGGCGACTTGAGGAGAGGGTGCGTAGTTGGGCCATAGAGAAAGACAGCCTCTTTGTGATTACCGGGCCGGTGCTGGAACCCATCACATCCTTCATCGGGGATAATGAGGTGGGAGTACCGGGCTCCTATTTTAAGTTGCTGGTGGACCTATCACCGCCCGATCATGCCTTCATTGCATTTATATTACCCAACACCGGATCATCCGGCGATCTCGATCGCTATGCAATCACTGTGGACTCCCTCGAAATAGTAACCGGTTATGATTTTTTTGCCTCAGCTCCGAACCAGGAGGTAATTGAATGGCTGGAAAAACAACTTGATCTTGATTGCTGGAATTAATATCGTATATTTCCCTGACCAGATACCCTTGAAGCGATAAGCTGATCCGCTCCAGATGTCCTACCGCCGTATCCATACAATTCTGTCAATTCCCGTACTGATTTTCCTCTATTCATATACTGCGGTTATTGTATTTCTGATCCTGGTTTGGTCATGAACGATTATTACGAATTCCCCTTTTCAAACAGATGCTTCTAATGACCGACTATATTCCAATGAAGATGATAAAGAAAAGTGGATTTTTATCGTGAATCCCACCGCTTGGGGTGGTTTTGGAAAGGAGATCATCCCTGAACTTGAACAGCAACTCTCCAAAAGAGCAATTGAGTGGGAGATCGTACTGACAGAAAAGCACGGACACGCCAGCGAGTTATCAGAACAGTTTCTGGAACGCGGATATAGCCATTTCATTGCGGTAGGAGGCGACGTAACCATGAATGAGGTGTCAAAACCACTGATCAATAAACCGGGTATTACCATCGGTATCATTCCAGCCGGGACCGGGAATGATTTCATCCAGATTCTGGGATTCCCTGACCGGTTCACCGAAGAACACTGGGAAATCTTCTTCCAACAGAACATCAATCCCATGGATGCAGGCCTGGTAAACGGAATGCATTTCCTCAATGGAATGGGGCTGGGATTCGATGCCCAGGTAGCTGCTGAAAATTATGTGGAACCTGGTGAGATGGCCAGTGGAAACGGAAAAGGTAAATACATCTGGCATATATTGAAGACTCTGCTTCTCTTCCGGGAGAGCAGCGTTACCATCACTTCCCGGGGGGAGCAAAATGAAACGGATTGTTTTATAAATACCATTTTCATAGGAAGGCGTTTTGCAGGAAGCTTCTTTCTTACACCAAAGGCCATTGCCGATGATGGATTGCTTGATGTTTGCATGATTAAAAAACTGAATCTTCTGCAACGCTTGAAGATCCTTACCATGGTACCTAAAGGAACGCATATCAAGGATGAAAAAGTAGATTATTACCAGACAGAAAAACTAAACATCGATTTTGGTGAAAAAGTACCCTTCCACGTGGATGGGGAACTCTATTTTGATACTACCTTTGAAGTCTCTTTGCTGCCATCAGCACTGAACATCATCTATAATCCTGCGGGAGACCATTTTTTTGCCCGCAGCTAGTTTCAAACATGAGCCTGAATAGATCATTTACATACATCGCGTTTTACGACCTGGACCACACCATTCTTCGGGGTAACAGTGCGACCTGTCTGGTGGAGGAGTCCAGGCAAAGAGGAGTCATGAATCAAAAACAGTACAGGCATGCGGTGTATCTTTCGATCATCTACAAACTTAACCTTGGAAATCCGGCAAAAATGATCAACCGGATGCTCTCCTGGCTAAAAGGACTCCCGGAAGAGTCCATAAAAAAATTGTGCCGGGAGGTATTTCATGATTCCCTGGTGAATACCATCCGACCCGAAATCCTGGCCACCCTGGAGGAGCACAGAATACAGAATGGGGCTGTTGTATTACTCAGTTCTGCCTCTTCCCCTATCTGTGAACCGGTATCGAAGCACCTTGGGTTGGATGATGTGATCTGCACTCATTTGAGCTCTGATAACGGGATTCTCAACGGCATCACCGACGGAAAACTGGTCTATGGGATGGAGAAAAAGCACCGGTTACTCTCCTATTGTAAGGCACACGGTTATGATCCAAATGATGCATTCTATTACGGAGATTCCTACACAGACCACCATGTGATGAAAGCCGTAGGAAATCCTGTGGCTGTTTCCCCGGACAGAAGGCTTTTGAAAATTGCAACCAGGCAAAACTGGCCCATCCTGTTACAGGATAGGTAAGAAGAATTTACCGGATCCTCAAGCTGGTACTTATAATATTAAATTAAAGCAAGATGAAAACATTCCGAATACTCATCATCCTTTTCTTGTCTCTTCTTCCCATTCAGGGTGAAGATGGCATGCAACAGCAAAACTACACTGGTACGTACCAGGTGAATACAGGTGACAACACCCTTACACTTACCATCAAACAGGAGGGATTCAACAACAGGGATCCAATATGATCACCGGGTATTATGATGGGTCTGTCCAGGGTGAGCAAGCCCGTGGTTATGGTATCGGTTTACTTAGTCAGTATGGCGGTGGGATTTTTGTACTGGCTGTGAGTACTCCCCAGAAACTGGGTCAGGATATTATCGCGGCAGCCGACTATCTGGCCCAAAACACCCATTTTAGCAAAAGAGAGACCGGAGACGTGTTCTGAAAGCCAGGGCCCTTGGAGAGGAAGAGGGGGACCTTACTACCCTTGAGGAGTAGCCCAAATTGTAATTATGACATAAATCAGGGTGATATTGACCTGAAATATTTAACTTCGGTTGTCTCACAAATTATTTTCCGCAATGAATATTATTGAACTATCCGGTGTTACCAAAACATTCGGGTCGGTAGTAGCTGTGGATAATCTCTCTCTTGAAGTACCCAAGGGAAGCATTTATGGTTTCATTGGACCCAATGGTTCGGGAAAAACCACCACCATCCGCATGATCATGAAGATCATGTACCCCGATGGTGGATCCCTTCGAATTAACGGCCGTGAACACAATTCTCACCGTCTTCAAAATGTGGGTTACCTTCCAGAAGAGAGGGGTTTGTATAAAAAAATGAAAATCGGAGAACTGCTTCAGTTTCATGGTGAACTCAATAATGGGACAGACCTCAAAAGAAAGATCGACTCCTGGTTAGCGCGATTGGATCTTGCGGACTATAAAGAGAAGAAAGTTGAAACCCTCAGCAAAGGGATGAAGCAGAAGTTGCAATTCATTGCTACTATTCTTCATGAGCCGGAGATCATTATCCTGGACGAACCGTTCAGTGGTCTTGATCCGGTTAACGCCGAAATTATGAAGGATGTGATCCTGGACCTGCAGAAAAAAGGAGCCACCATCATATTCAGCACCCATGATATGTCCATGGCTGAGAAGATGTGTGACTATATTTTCATGATCTACCAGGGTAAAAAGGTGTTGGATGGGACACTATCCCATATCCAGGATCAGTATGGCAGTGATACCCTCCGGATCCAATCAGATATGGGGGCAGGAGCCCTCGAAGGAGTGGCCGGAATTGAGAAGGTCAATGATTTCAGCAAACTGCAAGAGGTACGTGTTGCTTCAGGATTCGATCCGCAAAAGATCCTTGCTGAGCTGTTGAAGAAAACCCGCATTACCCGGTTTGAAATTGCCAAACCATCATTGAACGACATTTTCATCAGGATCGCTTCCCCGGACAAAAAGGAGGACAATCATGGATAAAATACTAACCCTTTTCAAGCGTGAATACCGCGCCGCGGTGAGAACCAAAAGTTTCCTTATAAGTCTGATCCTGGTACCGATCATGATGGGAGGAGGTTTTCTGGCTGTGATCATTATGGAGAACAAACAGGAGACCGAAGATAAAAACTTTGCGGTGATTGATCATTCAGGGATGATGGTTGAACCCTTAAAAAATGCCCTGGAGATAAGGAACGAGAAGGATATCTATGATCCGGAAACAGGAGAGAAAGCGATGTCCGCTTTCCATGTGGAATTCCTCGAACCTGCAGCAGATATCATGGAGCAACAACGCACGCTGTCTGAACGTGTAAAGAGCACCGAATTGCATGCATTTATTGAGATCGGTCCGGATATCCTCCACCCCTCTGAGGAGTCAGAATCATATCTCAGGTACTACTCTGAGCACTCTTTCGGGGATGATATCAGGTACTGGTTCAGGAATATTATCAATGACCAGCTCCGTATATTGCGCGTTTCAGAGCTTAACCTGGATGCTGAACAGACAGCCGACCTTTTCAGATATCTCAATGTAGAGGGAATGGGCCTGGTCACGGTTGACAAGAAAACCGGGGAACAACAAGCAGCTGAGGAGTCCAATGAATTGCAGTCATTCCTGGTTCCCTATGTGATTACTATCTTAATGTTCATGCTGGTGATGATGAGTGCAATTCCCCTTTTAGTTGCAGTGATGGAGGAGAAGACCGAGAAAATTGCCGAGGTTTTGCTGGGAACAATCACTCCTTTCCAATTTATGATGGGCAAGGTGATGGGTGGGATTGGTGTCTCTTTAACAACCGCGGCCATTTACGTAACCGCAGGGATATTTACTTTGAACCGCCTTGGCTACGAATCATTGATTCCTTACGAAATACTCCCATGGTTCTTTATATACACCACTCTCTTTATCATTATGGTTGGATCGGGCATGGCTGCCCTTGGGGCCACCGCCAATGACAACAAGGATGCACAATCACTCACCTTTCCCGGGATCATTCCTGTGATCCTTCCCATGTTTATCATGGTTCCGATCATCCAGGATCCTTCAGGAACTCTGGCCACCACGATGTCGCTGATTCCACCCTTTACACCCACCATCATGATGATCAGGCTGGCCACAGAGGTAACCGTCCCGACCTGGCAACCCATTGTGGGACTTATGGGAGTGATCCTTTTCACCATATTCTCCGTCTGGATCGGGGCGCGTGTTTTCAGAGCAGCAATATTGCTCCAGGGGCAAAAACCTACTATAGCGAACCTGTTTAAATATGCTTTTAAGAGTTAGAATTTTTGGCCAGTAATCGATGAATGGTGTAAATTTGAAGTATGAAAAAACTCAACATCAGTAAATCTCCAGTTATTGTTCTGTTTTTTGTGTGGCAAGCAGTAAACTGTTACTCACAGCAGAACGACCAGGCGACCATTGACAAAAACGTAAAGGCTTTTCTTGACAAACATTCCAGTCAATGGTATGACATGAATGTACCGGCCAGCGACGGGAAACTGTTGTTTGACCTGATCCTCGAGAATAATTACCAGTACGCGCTTGAAATCGGAACCTCAACCGGCCATTCAGGCATTTGGATGGCCTGGGCCTTGAGCAAAACTGGAGGAAAACTCATCACTCTCGAAATTGATGAAACCAGGTACAAGGAGGCGGTGGAGAATTTTAAAGAAGCCGGAGTTGATCACATCATTGATGCACATCTGACCAATGCCCATGAGATGGTCCCTCAGCTTAAAGGTCCTTTTGATTTTGTATTCAGTGATGCGGATAAATCATGGTATCAGCGATATTTTCTGGCCGTTGACCCCAAACTGATCGTGAATGGATGTTATACCACGCACAATGTTTCCGATCGGCCAGGAGTACGCTGGAACAGTGATTACCTTGAGTTCCTTCTGGATCTGGATCATTACGAAACTACCGTGAACAATCAGGGTGGCGGCATGGCCATTAGCTTCAAGAAATCTGAAAAATAACAGATATCGCAATGGACTACAGGGTATACTTACGGAGGTGGATCATCCCGATCATCTGGATCGTGGTCACCATCCTGGCCTCTTTTATCCTGGCCAAATATATCTTTCCGCTGGTTGAGACAGAAAAAAAGCTTTTCGGACCAAAGGAGATCCAACAAAATATCTTCAACTACAGGGTTTTCTATTGGTCAGCCTCCATCTCTTTATCTGCTCTTTTTTTGGGTTTAGGGCTTAGATTGATCAAACCGATAAAAGTTTTGTCAGATTGGCTTGCAAACCGAATCTTCAGCAGTCCATGGTTTATCCTTGCTCTTACACTAACTTCAGGCTGTTTTTATGTACTGGGCATCACCAAACAGCTTTTTGTGACTAAGCAGATTTTTTTCGCAGAAAAGGAGGTGACATTGCTAAATTCCATCCGCATGCTGTTTGACAACGACGAGAACTTCCTGGGAACCATTATTTTTATCTTCACCATCCTGTTTCCCATATTCAAGTACATTCTTCTCCTCTTCTCTCTGGCATTCAACAAAAAAGAGGCTATCATAAAACTGAACCGGTGGATGTCGGTCATCAGCAAATGGTCCATGTTGGATGTCTACATAGTCGCCCTGCTGCTTCTGAATATGAAGTTTGATTCCAGAATCATTAACATGGAATTGAGAGAGGGGGTGGTGTGGTTCACACTCTCCATTATCCTGATCATGATAGCGATGATTATTCCGCGAAAGGCCAGACCACACGCTTGAATTACGCTCGCGCATTGACTGCGTCTAGCTCGTAAATACCCGGTTGCGGCTGTCTCAAAAGTCCGGTTTTGATTAATTCTGAGGGATACTTTGGAAGTAACCTGGCATTTTTCACGAAGTGGATAAGCACGTTACGAAAAAGTATCCCTCAGAAAAACAGTGATGCTGCCCCTTTTGAGACAGCCTCATAGAATCTACCTTTTACCTATTTTCAGGTAATCTTTAAGGTTCTTGAATCCTTCAGCGTAGCTAACCCTGGGGTTGTAGCCCAATATCTCTTTTGCGCTGGATATATCGAACCAATGGTTGGTGCACATCTCCTTGATGGCAAAACGGGTCATGAATGGTTCTGATTTGGCCTTGAAAACCCGATGCGACCACTCGGCTATACCAGCAGCAAACATGGCTGCTTTTTCAGGAATTTTCTTTTTTACCGGCTCATGCCCTGCGATCTGTATGATTGAGTTCACAAAATCCCACACCCTGGCAGGCTCTCCATTTGTAATAAAAAAATTCCTGCCAGCAGCCTCAGGTTTTGAATCCAGGGCATCTACAGCCAACAGGAGAGCATCTGTCATATTATCGATATAAGTTGTATCGATAAAATGCTCCTTGTCACCAATACGCCTCAGCCTTCCCGAAGAAGCCCGTTTCAGGATTCCCGGAATTATATGGGCATCGTAAGGACCCCATACCAGGTGCGGCCGAAGAGAAATGGTCTTGAGCGTATCAGAATTAGCCTCAATGATTAACCGTTCCGCCATGGCCTTGGTAGCCGCATAAGGTGAACCATGTTTCTCAGGGTATGGATAAGACTCATCGATTCCGTCCAGGTCCGAACCATCAAATACAACACTTGAAGAACTGGTGAAAATAATTCGTTTTACACCCTGTTTCCTACAGGCTTTTATGACATTCAATGTCCCGGTTACATTGGAGGAGTAGTATGCATCATAACTGCCCCAGATCCCGACTTTTGCTGCAAGGTGAAATACGACATCCCGGTTCTTACAAGCCTTTTCAATGGCTTCCATATCCCCCAGATCAGCCTGAATACTGCTCACCCCAAGTGCCCAGTGTAATGGATATTCCCGTCTTGAATAACTGGTTACCTTATGGCCTTCACTGATCAATCGTTTAATCAGGGCCATTCCCATAAATCCACCACCTCCTGTAACCAATACATTCATAACGACAACTTATTATTAGCCCATATGGCTAGCTTTTCTCTGTATATTTTCGCATTATGTCTGGGATCGACCGGAAATTTTCTATGAAACAGAAAGTCCTTAATCTCCCCTGTGAAGTCGTGCTCATTTGCCATTGACTTCAACTCCTCCTGCAAATATATCTTCCTTTTTTTACTTTTCGAAAGTTCAATACAGATTACTGGAATAAAAACTGAACCTTCTCTGTTTTTTACTCCCACAAGGGCAGAGCGTACAACATCGGGATGTTGATTGAACACCGCCTCAACCGGAATGGTAAAATAGCTCCTTTCCGGGGTAATGACTCTGTGAGTTTTTCTTCCGTAAAACCAAAGTCTTTTTCTCTTATCAATCCTTCCCAGGTCGCCTGTCCTGTGCCAAACATCACCGGAGCTCTTATCGTAAATTTTTGCCAATTCGTTGGCCCGGTTATTCGCCCAATATGCTTCAGTAACATTGGGCCCCTTAATGATAATCTCTCCAACTTCATTTTCAGGCTGGATTGTCATCTCCGAAATCGAGTATACCGGATCATCCGAAATCGAAATAATCTTCACCTCGAGCCCATCCAGGGGATATCCAACACAGAGCCCATC
>JAUVKN010000147.1 GCA_030596245.1 Bacteroidia bacterium
ATGTTGAACACTGTTTAATAAACATTATGATGCGTGCAGCTATGTTGCTTGCAATGACTGTGATGGTCATGCCGGCATTCAGTCAGTACACCCTGTCCGGTGTTGTTGTGGATGAACAGAACAATCCTCTTCCAGGTGCCAACCTGTTGTTAAAGGGGGTGAACAGAGGAACGGTCACTTATAATGACGGATCATTTTCCATGGATCGCTTACCTGGAGGGGCTTATAATCTTAAGGTTACATTTATCGGGTATGAGACGCAGTTTAAATCAATCACTGTTACCTCCGACCTGGCCCTGGGTGTGATCCGACTAACCAGGGCTGCCTTCATGGGCGAAGAGGTGATCGTTACCGCTACCCGGGCCGGGTCCAAAACTCCTGTGGCTTTTTCGGATATGGACAGGGAGGAGATCACATCAAGAAACTTTGGTCAGGATCTGCCTTACCTGCTTGCTTCCACACCTTCAGTGGTGACCTCTTCCGATGCAGGTCACGGTATTGGATATACCTCCATGAGGATCCGGGGAACCGATTCCAACCGGATCAATGTAACCATTAACGGTGTTCCTCTGAATGATGCCGAATCCCATTCGGTCTACTGGGTTGATCTGCCTGACATCGCCACCTCTGTGGATAACATTCAGATACAAAGAGGTGTAGGTACTTCCGTCAATGGTGCTGCTGCTTTCGGAGCCAGTGTCAATTTTCAGACCCAAAAGCTGAACAGAGAGCCCTATGCTATTTACGACGGGACATTCGGTTCCTTCAATACGGTGAGGAGCAGTATTTCGGCGGGGACCGGACTGATCAGGGACCATTTTTCAGTGGACCTGCGGCTTTCCGATTTGCACTCCGACGGCTATGTGGACAGATCGTGGACCAATCTTAAATCCTACTATGTTTCAGCAGGATACCACGATTCAAAAACAGTGGTCAAATTCATCACTTTTTCCGGGAGTGAGGAGCTGTACCAGGCCTGGAACGGTGTGCCTTCAACCCTGCTGGATTCCCTCCGGACCTACAATGCGCTGGGTGCCTATACCGATATGGATGGAAACATATCCTACTATGATAACCAGGTTGACCACTACCGTCAGGCTCATTACCAGTTGCACTTTTCCCGGGTTCTCAATGACAAGTTATATGCCAATGCTGCCCTTCATTATACGAAAGGAGCCGGCTATTATGAGCAGTATAAGGAGGATGAAAGGTTATCGGACTACCTGCTTGAGGATGTGATCATCGGGGGAGACACAATCGGGGAGAGTGACCTGATTCGCCGCAAGTGGCTTGATAACGACTTCTATGGGATTGTGGGTGGATTGCATTACCAGGCTACAAAATTCGGCGCCATCCTGGGCGGGGGATGGAACCGTTACGCAGGCGACCACTTTGGAACGGTGATCTGGGCCAGACAGGCAGGTGATGCTGAGATCCGTTATCACTGGTATGATAACACCGGTATCAAATCTGACTGGAACAGTTATCTGAAGTCCACACTGGAGGCAGGTGACAGAATATCGTTTTATGCTGACCTGCAGTTGAGAGGAATCGACTACCGTATCGAAGGCGCAGATGATGACCTGAGGGATATTTCCCAGGAACACCATTACCTCTTCTTCAATCCCAAGACCGGCATCAATTTTGAGTTAAACCAGTATCAGCGGGCCTATATCTTTGTGGCCCGGGCAAACCGGGAGCCCAACCGAACCAATTTTGTGGATGCTGATCCCTCCGGTCCGGTTCCCGTTAAAGAGACCCTGATTGATTATGAGGCAGGCTATGTGGTCAGGGACCGCAACTTCAATTTAAATGCAAACCTTTATTACATGGACTATACCGATCAGCTGGTGCTTACCGGAGAGATCAATGACGTGGGGAGTGCTGTGATGACCAATGTGAAGGATAGCTACAGGACCGGCATTGAACTCTCGGGAGGCATTCGGTTAACATCCTGGTTCCGGTGGGATGTGAATGCTACTTTCAGTCGCAACAAGATCGTGGATTACAGTGGGTACGTTGATAACTGGGATTACTGGTCAGATCCGGATAATGAACCCTACCAGGTAAAGGAAGAGCTGGGAACCACCGATCTCTCATTTTCGCCCGCCACTGTTTTCAACAACCAGTTTGATTTTCAACCGGCGCAAAACCTGCATTTAAACCTGGTCTCAAGGTACGTAGGGAAGCAGTATATCGATAATACATCATCGGAGGAACGCGTTCTTGATCCATACTTCATCAATGAAGTGAGGATCTCCTATGCATTTTACCCACAATTCCTGGAGGAAATTTCACTGCAATTGCAGGTATCGAACCTTCTCAATGTGGAGTATGAGACCAATGCGTGGGTTTACAGGTATTATCATGGGGGTACTGAAGCTATCCTGGATGGTTTTTATCCACAGGCGGGAATCCATGTGATGGGCGGTATTCGTTTGAAATTCTGAAAATTTTATCATTGACGTTTCATCAGATATTAATATTTTTTAGTTAATTTTCAGATCGAAACTGTGGAATGTTGATTCAACCTGATGGCCGGCCTGAAAATTAGTATCTGTTTCTGGAATCTGGACCCGCTGCTGGTGGATGATCTCTTATTGACCCTCAAAGAGGGTAAATTTGATGTGGACTCCAACTGCTGTAAGGAGTGTGAAGTATTGAAAGACATTTTAACCGGGGATCCCCCCGATCTTATCATTGCTGATTTTGATCTTCCCGCAAACCTCCGTGCTGTGATCGAGGAGGAGATGGGACCTTATTTTTCTGAAGTTCCGCTCATCTATATGGTGAGTGAGAAGAGTGAAAGGAAGGCTGCAGAGGCCCTTAAACTGGGGGTATGGGATTACGTAATAAAAGATCAACTATATAAATTGGTTCCTTCTGTCTATTCATCTCAGAAGTATTCACAGGTGATTAAACAGCGGAAGGAAGCAGTGCGGTCACTTCTGGAATCCCAGGAGCATTTCAGGGCCCTTGCAGAGAACTCACCGGATGTGATCATGCGGTTTGACCGGGATCACAGGCATCGGTATGTGAACAGTGCCGTTGAGAGTTTGGACGGATTGAAGATAGCGGACTTTATCAACAAGAGCTATCGGGAGATGGGAATATTCCCGGAGGATAAAGTGAAGATCTGGGAGGATGCACTGGAGAAAGTGTTTACATCGGGGAAACCTCACACCATTGTTTTCGATATTGAATTTGACAATCGCGTCTCTTCCTTTGAATGGCGACTCTATCCTGAGGCCGGCATTTCGGAAGCCGTCGAGTCGGTGATTGGAGTGGCAAGGGATATTACAGAATCAAGGGAGTCCCAGGATGCCCTCAGTCAGAGTGAAGAGCGGTTGAACCTGGCACTTCATGCCACCAACATGGGTCTCTGGGACTGGAACCTGGTTACCAATGAAGTCTATTTTTCTCCCATATGGTTTTCAATGCTGGGGTATGGGCCAGATGAGCTGCCACAGGAATTTGAAACCTGGACCTCACTACAGCATCCTGATGATGTGGACCATTCGATAAAGACCATTGAAGAGTGCATCAAGAACAGGGATGCTTCCTTTGAGATCGAATTCAGGCTCAGGAGCAAACAGGGAAGCTATCTCTGGATTTGTGGCAAAGGCAAAGCTGTTGATTGGGATGAGGATGGAAATACTACCCGGCTCACAGGGATCCATGAGAATATTGATACAAGGAAGCGGGATGAAGAGGTGAAGCAGGTGCTATTTGATATTTCCAACGCGGTTAGTACTACGCAAAGTCTTGATGAACTTTATGACAGGATCAGGGAATATTTAGGAAGAGTTCTGGATACCACCAACTGTTTTCTGGCGCTCTATAATGAGGATGCAGACACCCTGACCCTTCCATTTATGGAAGATGAAAAGGACTCCTTTACCGAGTTTCCGGCCCGAAAGACCCTCACCAGCTATGTGATCAAGACAGGTGAGGCTCAGCTGGTGGATATTAATCGGGAAAAGGAATTGACCGAGCAGGGTGAAGTTGAACCTGTGGGTGCACCCTGTGAAAGCTGGTTGGGAGTACCATTAAAACGTGAAAATAAAACCATCGGGGTTTATGCGGTTCAGTCCTACACCAAAGATGTGGTTTATACAAAGTCAGATGCCGCTCTGCTGGTATTTGCCAGTGACCAGATTGCCATGGCCATTGACCGGAGAAGGCACCAGGACAACATCCGTATTTCACAGGAGAAACAGCGAAGGGTTTTTGAATCCTCTCCCGATCCCATGATCGTAACGGATCCGGATGCTATGATCCTTGACTTCAACAGTGCCTTCCTGGAGGTATTCAATGTGGAACCTGATGTTGTTTATGGCCAAAAGATATTCCGGTTTATCAATAAAACAGATAGGCGACAGGCCATTAAAGACTTTAATGAGACATGGACAGCGGGTTACCTGAAGAACCTGGAGTACCAGATCGTGCGACCCGACGGTGTGACCTTTGACGGGGAAGTTTCCAGTGGAGCCATATACAATAGCGATGGCAAGCCCGAATCGATGGTGATTATCCTGATAAATATCAGCGAAAGGAAGGAAGCCGAGCGGACCCTGTTGGAGGCTAAATATAAGGCGGAGGAGTCGGATAAACTCAAAACTGCATTCCTGTCAAATATGTCTCATGAGATCAGGACCCCCATGAATGCCATTGTGGGTTTCTCGGACCTGCTTTCTGATGAAGAGATTACACCTGAAGAGCGCAAGGATTTTATTGCTCAGATCAATCAGGGAGCTGACGACCTGATGCGTCTTATTGATGATATCATCGACATTGCAAAAATTGAGGCCGGACAGGTCAATGTTCACATTGCCGAATGTTTTATCAAGGACCTTTTCAAGGAGTTGCACCTGATGTATATCCAGAACATCAAGCGGAGTGGGAAAGAGAAAGTCTCACTCGTTCTGAAGTGGGATTGGCCCATGAATGACCTGGCCATTTATACCGACCCGTTCAGGCTAAAGCAAATCCTTATGAACCTGCTGAGCAATGCAGTCAAATTTACTGAGGAGGGCGAGATTGTTCTGGGACTGGAGGAGCATCCTGTAGGAATCCTCTTCTATGTGAAGGACTCAGGAATCGGGATCAGGGAAGAGAAGCAGAATGTGATATTTGATCGTTTTATGCAGGGACACGAGACCAAGACAAAGCTTTATGGAGGGACGGGTCTGGGCCTGGCCATTTCCAAGAACCTGACCGAAATCCTGGGTGGCCAGATCGGGGTTAAGTCCAAGTCAGGTGAGGGGGCCACTTTCTGGTTCACCCTGCCCCGGAATGAGGTTCCTTTAAAATATGAAGCAGCTCTCAGAGCGCCTCTATCTGATGTGAGGTCATGGGAAGACAAGAAACTGTTAATTGCTGAGGATGACCACTCTAATTACTATTTTCTTTACGAGGCTCTGAAAGATACAGGCATGGAAATCCTGTGGGCAAAGGATGGACAGGAGACCCTGGAACTGTTCAGAGAGCATCCCGATTTGGACATGGTGCTGATGGATATCAATATGCCCCTTATGAATGGCTATGAATGCACGAAAATCATCAAGAAGGAGCGTCCTGAATTATCGGTGATAGCCCAGACAGCTTATGCCATGTCGGGTGAGCAGGCGATCAGCAGGGAAGCCGGTTGTGATGATTATCTTCCAAAGCCCATCAAGGTCAACGAACTACTGGATACCCTGGCGAAACACATATAAGGCGAAAGTCGAAGGTCGAAAGTGTCGAAAGTGTCAAAAATGTCGAAGGTCAAAAATGTCGAAGGTCAAAAATGTCGAAGGTCAAAAATGTCGAAGGTCAAAAATGTCGAAGGTCGAAAGTGATCAGGATTGGTCCAGAATTTTGTCGATTTGTCCTTCAGTTTTATGCAACCGGTCACGACAGATTTTCAACAATTCTGTTACACGTCCCACCTTTTCAGCAAGTTCATCCACTCCCAGGTCACCTGCTTCGATCTTTTCAAGGGTGGTTTCAATCTCCTTTACAGCATCGTCGTAACTAATTTTTTCTTTTGCCATCTTTTCCGTTGGTTATTTCTGCTTTGCTCATTATTTTACCATCATAAAGCCTGGTTTCCAGCATGTCCCCTGGTTTCACATCCTCACTTTTCAAGATCGCTTTCCCCTTCAGCAGGGTCATTGAATACCCCCTTTTAAGGATGTTATGGGGATTGACCAGTTCAGTGCGGGTCTCCAAGAGGGTCAGGTGATCCCTTTTCCTGGTCATGAGGCTGCTGATTCCCCTCTCGAGGAGCAACCGGGCCTGCTGCAATTGTTCTGTTCTTCTTTCTGTATATCCCTTTGAGAAGTGTTTCAGGTCACCCCGGAACCGTTCCAGCATGGTGGACCGGATCTGCACAATTCGCTTCACCGAAGAGGCCAGTTGATCATGGAGGGCCGATAATTGGAATTCAAATGCCAGCAACTGATCCACCAGGAATTCTGCCACCGCAGTGGGTGTTTTGAGGCTATGGGCAGCCACCATGTCAGCTACTGATTCATCCCTTTCATGACCGATCCCGGTGATGACAGGCAATGGAAACTGGGTGATGAAATATGCCAAATCATGGTGATTAAATATCTCCAGATCTGCCTTTGAACCTCCTCCCCTGATAATGGCTACACAATCGAACTCAGACTCTGATTCAAAGATCTTGTCCAGTGCAGCGGTGACGGAACCCGGGACATCCTCGCCCTGCATTACCGATGGGAACAGACGGGTGTAAAACTGAAATCCGTGACTGTTGTTCCGGATCGATTCCATGAAATCGCCATATCCGGCCGCACTATCTGAAGAGATTACCGCTATTCGTTGGGGAACAGCAGGAAAAGGGATCTCTTTGTTCATGTCCATCACCCCCTCTTCCCGTAACTTTCGGATCACCTCTTGCTTCTTCCTGGCCAGATCTCCCAGGGTATAGGAAGGGTCAATATCGGTAATATTGAGGCTGAAACCGTACTGGGCATGAAACTCAACTGATGCTTTGCAAAGAAGTTTAATCCCGCTTTTAAGCTTTGTTCCTGCGGCGGTTTCGAAAAATGGGCGAAGCATGCTGTAGCGTGAAGCCCAGATGGTTCCTTTGGCCCGGGCCAGAAGGGTGTCATTTTCGGGACTCTTTTCAATTAGTTCCAGGTAGCAATGACCGTTGCGGTTTTCATGAAGTTCGAGGATCTCTGCCACAATCCAGTATGAGCCTGGGAGTTCCTTACCCAATACTTTTTTTACCTGCTGAAGAATATCCGATAATGAGAGTGATCCTTCGGGCATTATTCGATGATTAGCCGGGTGTGGTAGATACCCCGATCGGTATGAATCTCCAGAATATACATTCCGCTCAGGAGATACTCCGGTATGGAGATCTCACCCGGTATGGATACCTGCCGGGAGTGGATCACTCTTCCGCTCAAATCATGGAATCGCAATGTATAATTTCCCATCTGATCCTCCGGTAATTTGATCATAATGCGATCCCGGGCCGGATTGGGATAGATCTCCATCTGACCGGGTTCAAACCTTACCGGCAGATCGGTGACGCTCCAGTAGGCCCTTAGAAAGTCAGGAAGCCCAAAACCATAGGTTGCATCGGGATTTTTATTCCTGTCACCGCTCTGCTGCACCCATCGGATCATCTCTTTTGCAGGAACTTCGGGATAGGCCTGCCATAAACTGGCTACAGATCCTGCGATCAGCGGTGAGGAAAAAGAGGTGCCGGATCCCCGGGCCACACCTCCCCAGATACTCTGGATCCCTGTATCATCACCCATGCCCACAACATCGGGTTTTATTCTGACATCCAAAGTGGGACCTCTTGAACTGAAAGAAGCGATCTCGTTGGTGCTGTCCACTGCCCCTACTGTAAGGATATCATACGCATCGGCCGGGGCCGTAATGTAGAACCAGGGATCGTTCCCTGAATTGCCGGCGCTATTGCTGGCGATTATGCCACGGGAGGCAGTCAGGGAGGCTGCCCTCGAAATATATGTGGATCTTCCATCCATGTCGCGGTAGGTGTAGTCGTAAACATCCCCATCGAATACGGAGTAACCCAGTGAAGTGTTGATCACATCAAATCCCAGGCTATCGATATATTCTGCAGCTTCGATCCAGGCTATCTCCTCGATCCTGGTCTCCTGCTCAACGTCCTCTGTCATGCAAAGAATATAACTTGCATGGGGGGCTGTACCCACCATATTCCCATTCCATTCGGCGCCCATAATGGAAAGGACATACATGCCATGGGTAGAGGATTGACGAAAAAGGGGTATGTCATTCACATAATTGCGGGTTCCAAGCAACCTGCCTTCCCGGATCATGGGTTCAAAGGAGGGGAGGCTGTCCACATTTTTAAATCCTGCATCCAGCACAGCGATCCAGACACCTTCACCAGTATATCCCAGATCATGCAACATATCCATTCTCAACATGGTGACCTGCTTGGTGGCCACCCCATAATCATATTCGGGTGAGGTGGTCAGAGGTGGTTCAAACCTGGTTCCGGAAGGCAGAGGGGGGAAATAGAGGTCATCTGATTCCGGTTCCCACGCTACAGTATCTGTAAAAGGCCTGGCCAAAACTTGTTCGAATAGTAGTGTATCGACATTAATCATGGCTACTCCGTTCAACCATTTTGAGATATGCCTGATCTCTACGCCCATACCCTTTAGCTCCTCCAGGTAAGCTGCAGTAACAGGCAGGTCCCGGTGATCGGTGCCAAGGCCCTGCCAGGCCCTTCTGTTCACAGACCTTTCCGAAAGAAATTCCTCCGGCTGGTCGATCTGATATCCATTCCCGTTTTTGTCTGTAAAGTATACCCAGTAGACACTGTCGGCGATCTGCTGAGCCGAAGCAACTGATATCCATAAGAGCATCCCGGTGATAAGTCTGAGCTTCATATCCTTAAAAGTGTTGCATGGATTCGGGTTCTGAAATCAGTTCAAACCTTTGCAGGCTATCCTGCATAATTTGCAGGTATTTCTTTTGATCTACAGCCCTGCCAAGCAGGTATTCAATGGAATATAATTCCGATCCTGTTTCGTCATAAAAACTCCAGGTACCATTTGACCGATTCTCCAGGTATGCTCCCCTTACCTTGATGGTGCTGTCAGCATAAAAAAGTTCATAGGTACCATTGAGCATGTCATTTTCATAGCTGCATTTCAGCCTCATTGAACCATCTTCATAGTATTGGTTCCATGGTCCGTTTTTCATGTTTTTTTGCCAGCTCACCTCTTCTGATATCACCTCACTGGAATAGTAGCTTTTAACCATCCCGTGAAGGCTCCCATCCTGAAAGGGTTCCCGAATCCTTACAGAACCGTCAAATTCTGAAAAGTAGGTCCATACCGAATCTTTGACTTTATTTACATGCCATCCTTCGGCGGCCTGTTTTCCGTTTTTATAATACAATTTCGTATAGCTTCGGTCCTCCAGAGTATCGAACATCATGCGGGCACGGAGAGCCCCATTCTCATAGTATCGAACCATTTCACCCACCGGCTTTCCCTTTATGAAATTGGCTTCATAAAGCGTTTTCCCGTTGGGATATTCCACTTTCCATGGTCCGGTTTTCCTCTCCTGTTCATCCAGCTGGTTCTGGCCATGCATCGCAGTTGCTCCGGCAATCAGCATTATTATAAGCAGATGTCTCATATACAGAGGTTAAATATAGCTAAAAAGAGGCTGTATCATACTTGCTTTCCTGTTTTCGTCACTTCCTTTCATATG
>JAUVKN010000187.1 GCA_030596245.1 Bacteroidia bacterium
CATAGAAAGAAAAGAGAATGGAAGAACGGTCCAGTTGATCCTGGATGAACCCAACTCCTACTATGCGGATCCATTTGATCTGGTTATTTCTCCCGATGGGAAAAGAGCTTATGTGTCGCATTCAGGGGTAAATCTGATCTCAGTAATCGACCTGGATGAGATCAGAAAACTACTTGAAGAATCCACAGAAGAACAGCTTCTGACCTATTCCAACCACCTTGGGATCAGTAGCCGATATGTGATTGCCAGGATACCCACCGGGGCCAATCCCAAAGGAATGGTACTCTCACCGGATGGAAACCTGCTTTATGTAGCTGAACGGCTGGAAGACAGAATTGCGGTAATCAATACTGCCAGTTTGGAAATGGATAGAACCATCTCCCTGGATGGGCCCAAAAGAATTACTGTAGCACGCCATGGAAGACAACTCCTCAATAATGCAGGCCGCACCTTCCAGAACCAGTACGCCTGTTACACCTGCCATCCGGATGCCCATGAGGATGGTTTGGTTTACAATATGGCTGCACACAGTATGGGAAGAGACCTTGCCAATGTGCAAACTTTGAGGGACATAGGGGACATCCCCCCATATAAATGGAACGGGAAGAACCAGACCATTTACAAGCAGGACGGCATGCGCTTCTCCTCCATACTCACCAGAACAGAAGCATTCAGTCACAAAGAGCTGGATGCCCTGGTTGCCTATATTGTTACTGGTATAAAAAATCCTCCAAACCTGAGATACAATCCCAATGGTGAGCTGACTGATGCACAGAAAAGGGGCAAAGTGGTCTTTTACAGGGACTATGACAATTTCGGGAATGAGATCCCGGTGGAGAACCGTTGTTACACCTGTCACCCGCCCCCCTTCTTTACCAATATGGAAATGGTCGATGTGGGCACCCTTTCAGAAACTGATGATCCCATGTTGTTCGACGTACCCCAACTGAATAATATCTACGAATCAGCACCCTACTTGCATGATGGCAAATCCGGAACCCTGGAAGAGCTCTGGACGACATTTAACGATGAGGACAAACACGGGGTTGGCAACGATATGATGAAAGATCAGTTGAACGATCTGGTGGAATATCTAAAATCAATCAGGGATGCCAAATACTACATGAACGATACAATGTCTTATAACGCCTCAATATCGCGTAAAAAACTAAAGAGATGAAAAAAACGTTGCTGCTATTAAGCCTGTGGATCATATTGCCTGCTTTCCTTCTGGCTTCAGATCCCGATAAAAAGAGTGACATTATGCCAGAATATGGGAACTGGAAAACATTTACCACTAAGAATGGTCTCCCTGCCAATAAAGTCTATTGTGTCCGTGTGGATGGCGACAGGGTTTGGGTGGGAACCAGCCATGGACTCGCACTCTATGAAAACGGGGATTGGCGTACCTATACTGTGGAAGACGGATTGGCACACCCGGGTGTCCTCTCCATAGATGTGAGCGAACTCACCGGGGATGTATGGATCGGCACTCTTGGAGGACTTAACCGCTATTCAGGTGGACAATTTGAAACTTTTACGCAATTTAACAGCGGACTGGCCAATGATGTGATCTACTCTGTGATCTGTGATGGGAAAGATGTTTGGGCAGCCACCGGGGGAGGAGCAGGGCACTATGACACCTATAGGAATGAATGGGCCATATATATGGAACGCAATGCCCCCATGCATGAGCCCTGGACCTATGGGGTATGTGCAGGTGATAACAAGGTATTTATTGCTGCCTGGGGAGGAGGAGTTATCGAATACCAGAATGAAACCGGACAGTTCAGGGATTACATTGACCCTGACGGAGAGATGGAGATTGACCTGTTTCCTGACGATGGTGTGGTACATGATATCACCACCGGGGTCTCACATGCCAACGGCATCCTATGGGTGGCCACCTATTTTGGACTGAGCCGGTATGACGGCACGCAGTGGAAAGGATATTTTGACCACGACAGCGGCCTCACCAGTAATTTCATCAATTTCCTGAAAGCCGATGGAGATGTGGTCTGGCTATGCACCGATGAAGGTTTAAGCAGTTTCAACAGCAAGAGGTGGATTACCTACAAAAAGACAGACCAGGGTGGAAGCCGCATTTACTATAATAAAGGAGACACCTCCAGTAAAACTGCATCTACAGGAATCGCGCACAACTTTGTAATAGGCGTCGATTTCCAGGATGATGATATATGGGTGGCCACCTCCTATGGTCTCAGTCACGGTACACGGATTAATTAGGATCAACCACACAAAGGAGAATTAGTCATGAGAAAACTTAAATTATTCAAACCGACACTGCTGCTAATTTTAGCAGGGATACTCATATTCCCAATGCTTGCAGACCTGGCGGCACAGGACAAGGATGATAACTATGGAAAAACACCCACAGAGATGCTTCCTTACGGAAACTACCAGGACGCCTATATCTATCACTTCCATGAACCTCAACTCTTTACGGGCGCAGGTCGTGAAAAACTACCTCCCACTGATCTTACTGAGGTTCGAATTGGACTTCTTGCTCCCCTTGAAGGAAATGTACTGGCCCCCCAGGGAAACCATATGCTACATGGAGCTACCCTGGCTATGGAAGAGGCCAATGCCCGAGGAGGTTACATGGGACTCCCTTTCGTGATCATGCCACATAATGATGTGGGACTATGGGGCGCTGCAGCCAATGAAGTGGTGAAGATGAATGATGAAAAGGTGTGGGCATTCATAGGAACCATCGATGATGTCAATTCCCATGTGGCTCTCAGGGTGGCTCTGAAACTGGAACTCCCCATGATCAATACCAGCGATCCCGATCCCACCTTCACCGAAACCGGCATTCCCTGGATGATCCGATGTATGAGCGATGACCGGCAGAGCAGCTATGCACTGGTGGACTACATCCATATAGAGCAAGGGTATAACAGGGTGGCTGTGCTGCGTGCCAACAACCGCTATGGGCGGGTAGGTGTGATGGAATTCAGGGATGCAGCATTACGGGTGGGGCATCCCCTGGTTCTGGAAATACGGTATAATGATGGAGATACCGATTTTAAAGCACAACTGGAAAGGGTCAGGAACTCCAATCCGGATGTGGTCCTCCTTTGGGGAAATGCCCTGGAAATGGGTCTGATCCTGAACCAGATGCGGGAGATGGGTATGGAATACCCCGTATTCGCATCTGACCGGGCAGTCTCTCCTGTTTTCCTGGAAACTGCCGGAGAGAATGCCAATGGTATCGTAGCCACCTGTCAGTATAACCCCGATGCCGATATCCCGGAACTGAAAGCATTTCAGAAAAATTACAAGGACCGATTTGGGATGGAACCCGATGTTTTTGCAGCACACGCCTATGATGGCATGAACCTCACCATGGATGCTATCCACCGGGCAGGCTTAAACCGGGCTCTGATTAGGGATCTCCTTACCGACCTGAAGACCTACCAGGGCTACCAGGGAATTACAGGCGAAATTATCTTTGATGCTTCCTGGAATGACATTGGTCTTGTCTGGATGGCAGAAGTGCAGGATGGGACATTTTCATTTTCTCAGTCATCCTGGGAATGGAAATAGGATAGACACTCTTTCATATATGTTCTTAAATAGTTCAGTAACAACGTAAAACTAATTTAACTAATTTCGAAATCTGATTTGTCTATAAGCAGATGACCTTGATATTAAAAGAGATGGAAACAAGACAAGTAACTATAAATGCAAATCCCCAAACCGGACCCAAGCTGGTCAGCCGGGACTCAAAACCAGAAGGAACCATTGTTGAAGTTGAAGGAATTCCTATCGGAGGGAAGGAAATTGTTGTGATGGCCGGTCCCTGTGCAGTAGAGACCCTTGAACAACTCACTGAAACTGCCAGGAGTGTCCGGGCCGGTGGCGCAACCATCTTAAGGGGTGGTGCCTTTAAACCCCGCACCTCACCTTACAGCTTCCAGGGCCTTGGAAATGAAGGGCTTGAGATGCTTGGGAAAGCAAAAGCCATGACCGGATTACCGGTGGTTTCCGAAGTAATGGATACCAGGCAGGTGGAAAACGTGGCCAAATATGCAGATATTTTGCAGATTGGGTCAAGGAACATGCAAAATTTCCCGTTGCTAAAGGAGGCTGGAGATTGCAAGCTCCCCATCCTCTTAAAGAGGGGTATGATGGCCACCATTGACGAATACCTCTATGCAGCTGAATATGTTCTTTCACGGGGGAATTCTTCAGTGATCCTTTGCGAACGGGGCATCCGGACCTTCGAAACATCCAGCAGGTTCACCCTGGACTTCAATTCCATACCTGTTCTCAAGCAGCGAACCCATCTTCCCGTAATCGTAGATCCAAGCCATGGAAGCGGTGAGCGCTGGATCGTACCATCCATGGCAAAAGCGGCAATTGCAGCAGGTGCGGACGGACTTTTAATAGAAGTTCATTACCGTCCCGAAGAGGCGCTTTGTGATGGTTCCCAGGCCCTTTATCCTGAGGATTTCGGCATGCTAATGGCTGATCTTAGAAAAATAGCAGAAGCTGTTGGAAGGAGTATCTACAACCGATAACAGGTGTAAATATTTGTCCCTGACATTAAAATACTTTTCAATCCTGGTTGTGGCAATTGCCATGTGGGAACGATTGCCGTTATCTGCACAGTCAGAGACAGTAAAGATCGGGATGCTGATCCCCGATATGGCCACCACTGAAGTTACAGATGCTGCCCAACTGGCCATTGACCAGGCCAATGACCGCGGAGGATTCCGGAGTATTCCGTTTGAACTTGTTGTTCGCACTACTGAAGGGCCCTGGGGAGCAGGATCCAAGCAGTCTGTCGCTTTGGTGTATGAAGACAGTGTTCAGGCCATACTGGGCTCACTGGATGGCCGGAATGCCCACCTGGCAGAACAGGTGGCAGTCAAATCTCATATTACCTATCTTGAGACCAGGGCCACAGAATCCACACTATCTCAGGCCTATGTACCATGGTATTTCAGGTGTGTTCACAGTGATGACCAGAAGTCAGTTGCAATCCTTGAACTCATAAAGCAAAAGGGAAAAGGCAGCATTGCCATCCTCTCAACAGAAGAAAACGATTCAAGGCAGGTTGCCAGAAGTTTCATCCGGATTGCAGCCCGGAAAGAGTATAATATTCCAGCACCCTTAATAATCAATCCCGACGAGTCTGATATCCGGCAACTGATCGACCAGATACGTAAAAGGAATATTCGCCACCTGATTGTCACAGTTCATTCCCAGGCAACCCTGGAGATCATCGGACTCATCAGAGAGAGGATGCCGGAAGTAATGATCATCGGGACCCACTCCTTCACCACAGGCATTCATTTGCAATCTCCGCACTGGAACAGTTATGACGGAATGACATTAATATCTGCAGAAATACTCCTCACACCTGAGGGGAACCAATTTCATGATGCTTTTCAAAGCACGTATGGGGTTAAGCCCGGGTTATCAGCGTACCACACCTATGATGGGACAAAAATGATCATTCAGGCCATACAGCATGTGGGATTAGACAGGGAGGCCATTAAAGAGTACATTTCAGAAACACGGTTTTCGGGGTGGGCTACCGGCTCCATCGCGTTTGATGAGTTAGGCAACAGAACCGATGCAATTCGGTTCACGCATATTCAAGAATAAACAAACAACAAGATGAACATTCTCAATCCCCTCAAATCCCTCAAATCCATAGCGATTCTTGCAATATGTCTGATTTCGCTTCAATCCTGCAATGAAGAAGCAGAAAACAACCTGCCCAACATTATCTATATTCTGGCCGATGACATGGGGTATGGAGATGTTTCCTCTTTCAATCCGGATGCTGCCTGGAAAACGGAATATATCGACCGCATTGCGGAAGAGGGGATGATGTTTACCGATGCTCATACCAATTCGGCGGTTTGTACCCCAACCCGTTACGGTGTACTTACTGGAAGATATGCCTGGCGAACGAGGTTAAAGGAAGGGGTTCTCTGGAGCTGGGATGAGCCCCTGATAGAATCCTCGGAGATGACTGTAAGTAAACTGTTAAAGAAACATGGTTATGCTACGGCTTGCATAGGGAAATGGCACCTTGGACTGGGCTGGCAATACCATCCGGATTACCCCGACAGTGTGGACTTTTCAAAACCTGTCACAGGTGGACCAAATGCACTGGGGTTTGATTACTTTTTCGGTATAACCGCCTCCCTGGATATCCCACCTTACGTATATATTGAAAATGATCTGCCCACGATGGTGCCCATTGAATACACCGAAAATCAATCCAAAATGGGGTGGTGGCGAAGAGGACTCACCGGAGATGATTTTAAGCATGAACAGGTACTTCCGGTACTGACTGAGAAAGCTGTTACCTACATTAAGAAGCATGTGGATAGCGAAAAAGAAACCCCGTTTTTTCTCTATTTCCCCCTGCCTGCTCCCCATACTCCCATACTTCCCACCGATGAGTTTAAAGGCAAAAGTAAAACCAATCCATATGGAGATTTTATGCTTCAGGTGGACCGGACCGTAGGAGAGATCCTGAAAACCCTTGACCAACTGGGCATTGAAAATGAAACATTGGTGATATTTACCAGTGACAATGGATGTTCCCCCCAGGCAGATTTTGAAGAATTGGAAAGGTTTGGCCATGATCCCAGTTACACCTTCCGGGGAGCCAAAGCTGATATTTACGAGGGTGGACACCATGTACCTTTTGCAGTCAGGTGGCCCGGAAAGGTAGCTCCGGGAAGCACGAGCAACCAGGTGATCTGTCTTACCGATCTTTTGGCTACTGCTGCAGCCATCAGTGGTGACGAATTAGATTCGGATGCAGGAGTTGACAGCTATAACCTGTTGCCAGCCCTGTTTCAGGAGACTGAAACCCAGATCCGTGAAGCCACCATTCATCACTCCATCAATGGATCTTTTGCCATCAGGAAAGGTCAGTGGAAACTGATTCTGTGTCCCGGATCCGGCGGATGGAGCGATCCTAAGCCAGGATCCCCTGAAGAAAACGGCCTGCCCCCCTATCAACTTTATAACCTCGAAACTGATATTGATGAAACAGAAAATCTCCTGGATCAATTCCCGGAAGTGGTTGCAGAGTTACAAGACCTTCTCGAAAAATACATCACCGAGGGCAGAAGCACTCCCGGACCTCAATAGAACAATACCAGAACAAAAAATTAGCCCTGGCGACTATTAGTAAGGATTATTGAGGATCAGGATTATAGAATCTCATATTTTCAATATAAATATCCTGGAAATCAGGATCTCCTTCAAGATTTACATGGGATGTTTTGCCCAGGATGTCATCAGAAAGTTGACCATCGGAGAACAACAACATCTTGGCTCCGGTCAGGGCCGAATTTCCCAGCTTATGCATCTTCTCCGCTGGACATAAGAGCATTCCGGTCCTGATCACGTTTTCGAGGTTGATATAGGTCCCGAAACCGCCTGCAATGTAGACATCATTAATGTCACCGACTCCAATGTTATGCTTCCTCAGAAGGATCTTAATGCCTGCAGCCAGGGCCGCCTTTGCCAGTTGAAACTCCTGAATATCTTTCTGGGAAATTGTGACCGGCGGGGAGATCATAATCTCCTGTTCACCGCAAAGAATCTCCCCGAACTCCCCCAGGAACCCCTCCTCCAGGAGCACTGCCACCGCATCAATCAACCCACTCCCGCAGATCCCCCGGGGTTCAGCATCTCCTATGACCCTGCAATCTGCTCCATTTTGCAAAGTAGTGATCGAAGCAATGGCCCCGGTGGTGGCCAGCATTCCCATGGAAATTCGAGCTCCTTCAAAAGCCGGACCGGCAGCAGTGGAGGCACACAGCATGCGCTCCCGGTTTCCTACCACAATCTCACCGTTGGTACCCAGATCGATTAATACAGAATAGGTCTCCCTGTTATGCATCCCGGTTGCAACGATACCGGCAAGTATATCACTCCCCACAAAACTTCGGATGGAGGGGTAGAAACTGATTTCGTTGCAGGAAATGTTCCATCCCAGTTCCATGGAGTTGAATGTTTTCATTCCCAGATCCTTTGATTCAAACGGATAAAAGGAGAGGGGACGAATATCAGATGCACAGAAGAAATGCTGCATCACTGTATTCCCCATAATGACAACCTTTTCAAGCTTGTCGGTTCTGCCGGCACACAAAGCAGCAATCATTTGCCATATCCGGTTCCGGATTAAACTTGTCAACTCTTCAGATCCAAGTGAAAGCGCAGCTTCAAGCCTGGTA
>JAUVKN010000017.1 GCA_030596245.1 Bacteroidia bacterium
GGAACTCCAAAGTTCGAGTATGTGAGGCTTTGAAAGGCTTAATCGATGACCAGCGTATCGCGGATCACCTCAGCAGCAGTGAAATAACCAATGGCACCTTCGGTAAGGTTGGTGCGGGCATTCCCGGGTAAAACATCAAAAACTCCCCCCCGCCAGTCGGTTTCAGAAAGGAGACCACGAAGAAACTCCTCATACTCCTTTGAAACAGATTCTTTTTCCCTGAATACAATGGTACCGGGAGGAAATCTGACGTGCTCCTGATCGGGCGAGAAAATACGGTTCACATCCACACTATTAAGGGTATAGTGGTAGATCAGGGCATGGTTTTCGTCATGGGCCAGGGTATCATAACCCGGTACATGGCTCCAGTCAAGTTCCATTCGAACAATGGCAGCTCCGTTGTCGCTATTACTTATATATACTTCATATAGCAGGGGATTGGTCTGAACCGGAAAAGGTCGCATAAACTGAAAAGGGGTTACTGTGCGCATGAAGGCGATTGCTGTGATGAGTTTATCTCCATACCTGATCCTTAACTGATAACCTTTGTTCACCTCCCCGGCAAAATCGGGTGCGGTAAGGTAGGTACCCGGACTTAAGGGATCTTCCCGCAAGGGATGGAGCATGCGACCATCATGGATCACCACCTCCGCTCCCACTACCGGTTCAGGATCTCCATTTAGTTCAAATACCGGCCATCTAAGTTTTACTTCGTGCCGTTTTACCTCGTTGGTAATTTTTGCCTCAACCACGATCAGGTTCTCTTCCTGGTATTTCAGATCCCACTCGATTTTTTCGGTACACGATTGCATAAAGAGGACAACACCCAGCAGAAGCAGGATCCTGTGCAGGTTTTTTCGGTTGATATGGTAACAAAGCCTCTTCATGACTTAAAACTTAAAGTGGTAGCTGATGGAAGGAACAGCCCCATATAAATAGTACTGAGTCGAAACCAGCTCAGGATTTGAATATAAATCAACCGGAACCACATAATTTCCATTGCCATCCTCTATTTTGTTGAAATGAAGTGCAACAGGATTCTTGCGGTTATAGAGGTTGAAGACGGAAAAGATAAGTTCATGCTGGAATCTCCGTTCGGGCTTACTCAGGTGCCAGTTCAACGCCACATCCAAACGGTGATAATCCGGTAGTCTGTCGTTGTTGCGTTCTGCATAAATAGGGACCTGATGGTTGTCATAATAGTAAAATCCGGTAGGTGTGGTAAAGGGCGCACCGGTCATATATATAAAATTCCCGGTGAGTGTAAGGCTTCGGTTGAGCGACCAGGAGAGATAGAAAGAGACATCATGGGGACGGTCCGAATAGGCTGGATAGGCATTCCCTCCGTTAATCTCCTCTACATGAGTAATGGCCCGGGAGAAGGTATAAGAGAGCCAACCGCTTAGTTTGCCATACTCCTTGTTCAGGATCATCTCTATTCCGTATCCAACTCCATCTCCAAACCTCAGTTCATACTCCACCAGCGGATTCATAAGCATCCGGGCATGATCGCGGTAATCGATGAGGTTTCTCATATGCTTATAATAAGCTTCAACATCAAAGCTGAGACCAGAGATATGGAACCTGTGGGTATACCCCAGGGTAACCTGATCGGCCAATTGGGGTTTCACATTGGGACCAGCAGGGAGCCACACCTCCAGAGAGGTAAAGGGACTGATGGAGTTGGTGATCAGATACTGGAACTGGCTTGTACGGCTATAGCTTAATTTGAAGATATGGCGGATTCCAGGCTGATAGATCATACTAAGCCTCGGGTCCATGGTGAGGGATTGGTGGTATACTTTGTCTGCCGGGTACTCCATGATCGCAAGGCTGTCCCGGACAAAATCTCCCCCGGTGGAGGGCACAATATCATATTCTGTGGCCGGTCCCACATTCTGCCAGGCTGTGAGCCTTAGTCCTGTCCTGATGGAAAGTTTATTATTGATGATAAACTGGTCTGACAGATAAAATGCATATTCACGGGTATGTTTGATGGAGAGGTCCAATCCGGGATCAAACTCCACTCCGCCATGGTACAGGTTCCCTGGGTTATGAAAATGCAGAGCTGACAGTAAACCAAACCTGAGCGTGTTGTCGGGCTTCAGGTACCATGTGAAATCATACTTCAGAGTTACATTGTCGATGTGAGAATTCCAGTAGTCGTTGTTCTCAATATTGTAATTCAGGTAGTAGTCGTAGCGAGAACCCAGCAGGGTAAGGTTGGAGAAAAGTCTGTTGGAATAGAGGTGATTCCATCGGAGGGTGGAGGTACTGTTTTGCCAGTTGATCCCTGAAGAAATCTCACTGTTATTCTGTTGCTCAAAATTATCCACCCCCCTGTACATGGAAAAAAACACCCTGTTCTTCGGGTTTATATTATAATTGAGTTTCAGGTGGAAGTCTGAAAAATGAAGGTCATTGATCTTTTCATTGAATTTCTGCAACGGCCTTGTAATGTAAGAGCGCCGGCCCGATACAAAAAAGGAGATGTGTTCTTTCCAGATGGGTCCCTCCAGTGAGAGCCGGGAGGAGAGCAATCCAACACTGCCATCCATCCCGAACTGGTTCATGTTCCCATCTTTGGTCCGGATATCAATCAGCGAAGAGAGTCTTCCCCCGTAATTGGCCGGGAAGTCACCTTTATAGATCTTCACATCCTTCACTGCATCGGGTACGATGGTACTAAAAAATCCCAGCAGGTGGGTGGGATTGTACACCGGGGCTTCATCGATGGTGATCATATTCTGGTCCCTGCCTCCCCCCCTCACATAGAAAATGGTGGAACCATCACCAAAAAACTTAATACCGGGAATGGCCGCCAGAGATTTGATCACATCTTTCTCTCCGAACAGGGCTGGCATCTTCCGGACCGACTCCGGATTGATCCGGTCTTCCGAACTCCTGGATGTGCGAATAATATTATCTTGATCATTGGAATAGATGGTTACCTCACTCAATCGAGCCACATCTTTTACCATGGTAAAATGAACCGTCTGGTTACTCTTTCCGTTTACCGGAATAACCATGAACTCATATCCCACATAGGAACAGAAAAGCTCTTCCACCTCCCTCTTCATGGTAAGGGAGTAGAACCCATAATTATTGGTAATGGTACCTTCCGCTCCACCAGGGATAGAGATCGTTGCACCAATGAGGATCTCACCGCTCCGGGAATCCTTTACATATCCGCTGATGGTGAATTGCACCGGAGCATCATCCGTACCCGGAACATTCACGGCAGCCTTCATCTCAACCTTCAGGCGCCTTGCCTTTTTTAATACAATCTGGCGCTCCACAACCTCAAACCTTACTTTACGGTCTGCGAACACCACAGCCATTGCAGAGTCAAGTGCAATGTCAATTACATGAATTGACACCGGTTCCTCATCGTCGATGAGCCTGGGGCTGTATGAAAAACTCAGACCCGTCTGCTCCTCAATCCCGTCCAGAACCTCCCTTAAAGGTCTGTTTTCAAACTGAAGGGTAATGAGCATATCCCTCTCCTGACCCATCGCAATGCAGGAGAAGATTTGCAAAAAAAGCAACAGAAAGAATATTTTTAGCCCGGATCCTGCCATGCAACAATCTAGTCTTCACAACCTGGTCCATCCAGCCTGATCTCATCCCCACTGCGTGTAATTTCAAGGTCAAGGGTCAATTCCAGCACATTCAGGACTGCCTCAAGCGTTTGATCCCGAAAAGTAACTGTAATGGGACATGAAGCCAACTCCTGGTTCACAATCACCAGGTTGGTATTATAAATCCTATTGACCAGCTCAGTCACTTCCTCTAATGAAGAGCTGTCAAAATAAAGTTCCCTGGTTTTCCATGAGATCTTATTGGGATTGGAGGATGGAATCAATTTCAGCTCTTTGTTATTCTTGTTATATGTTCCACTGTTCCCGGCCCTGAGGACAATTTGTTCCTGCTGGTCCAGTTTGGCGGTAAGAGCCACTACACCACTTTCTACAGTAATCTCCACCGCAGCATTTTCCTTATAGGCATTCACATTGAAACTGGTTCCCAACACTTCCACCATGGCACTGCCTGCATCTATCTTAAAGGGCCTGGATGGGTCCCCGGACACATCAAACCACGCTTCACCTGCCAGGTAGACATTGCGCTCAGATTCCGAAAATTTCTTCTTATACCTGATCCTGGAGTACCTGTTCAACATCACGAGGGTTCCATCCTCAAGAAGCACTTCCACCGGTTCATTTTCTGCAACAACCTTTTCAGTACCTGCCACCCGGGTAGCATAGATCCAGGCAAATGCAAAGAGAAGTCCCACCACCAGGGCTGCAGCAATCCGGTATGAATAAAAAAGCAAAGAGCGCGATGATGCATTGCGGGTTTCAATCCCCGGCAACTTCTCTTTCATCAAATCCCATTCGGAATCCAGGTCATAGGATCTCCGGTCAGCTACCGATCCTGCCGAATCCCAGATCTTCCGGTATTCATCCACCCGGGACTGCTTCTTCGGGTCCTGCCGCAACATCTCCTGAAAATGTCGCTCCTCCCCGGGTGTTAACTCACCTGAAAGATGCCTGGTAACCAGGTTGTTAAAATCGCTATGTTGCTTTTCTTCTGACATACTCATCTGTAACACACTTCAAACCTCAAATACCCCTATATAAAACTTACCTTTTTAATTAAGTGTTTGCATGACCAACCACAACAGAAGGGTCATGTATTTCAACAGTTTCTCCCTCAGTATTTTCAACGCTTTGGACATCTGATTTTCAACTGTTTTAATTGATATCTCCAATTGCGCAGCTATCTCACTGTATTTCAATCCATCGAACCTGTTCAATTCAAAGATCTGCCGGCACTTCTCCGGCAGGGCTTGCAGGACCCCATTGATCTTTTCTTCCAGCTCCATGGATTCAATCTGTGCACTCACATCCCAATCACCTGCCTTGTCGGGGAGCTCTTCAAAAGAGAATTTTTTTCGGTCCCTGATCACATTCAGGCTTCGATTATGTACCGAAGTAAACAGGTATGACTTGAGTGAAGTGGAGAGATCGATCTCTTCCCGTTTCTCCCATAGACTGACAAATACTTTCTGCACCACCTCCCTTGCATCATCCTCATCCACAAGGATTTTTCGGGCAAAAGAGATCAGGGGAGGAAAGTACTCTCTGAAAAGTTTCTCAAAGGAATCTTTGTCCATCCTCTCATCCGGATCCAGTCTCTTCTCAATGGTCATACTGCGCTAAAGATAGAGAAATCCACAAAGAGATTTAACCAATTTATTCAACAGTCGCTATACCTGGAAAGAGAGGCACCTCTCGGCTACTATAACAGGGCTGATTTGGGGCATCTGGTGGAAATCGCTTTCAAAAATAGTGAAATATCGATGCAATCGTTAATTCATTATTCGTATTTTCGGTCACAAAATCCGGAATTATGAGGTCATTTCTATTGAAGGCATATTCCATCATGGCATGGATTACCATGGTCATAACATCCCTTATCATCACCCCAATTTTCCTCCTGGTGTGGGTGAGCACTTTCTGGTGGGACAGGCGAAGAGTGGCAACGCATATGATGGCAACCTTCTGGGCGTGGCACTATCAGTCCCTGATCCCATTCTGGAAACTGAGCCTTGAGGGTAGAAAGAAGATCCCCTGGAACCGTCCGGTCGTGATGGTGGCCAACCATCGTTCTCTTATTGATATTCTGGCCCTGAATAAGCTGCGAAGGCCTTTTAAATGGACTTCAAAATCTGAGAATTTCAAACTCCCATTTGTAGGCATGGTGCTTTCTCTGACCAACTCGGTAAGGATTCGCCGTGAATCCATGCGGTCGGGCTTACAGTTCCTTTCACAGGCTGAATCCGAAATGAAAAAAGGATCTTCCATCATGATTTTTCCTGAAGGAACACGTTCCAAAACCACCACCATGAGGCCATTCAAGGAGGGTGCTTTCAAGCTTGCAAAAAAGATGGGAAGCGGGATCATTCCCATTGTCCACATCGGTTCGGAAAATACCTTTAACAAAGGTTCCTGGGTATTAAAAGGGAGGGCTCATATCCACATCCGGGTCCTGGATGAAATCCCTGTCAGTGAGGTGAAAAACTTAGAGGTAAAAGCACTTATGGATCTGGTCAGGGAACGTATGGAAACGGGACTTGCACAGCTGGAACAGGAAAAAGAAGGTAGATGAAAAACCAGAGACAGATCCTCCGGCGCATGGGCTATATTCGTGATCAGGAAGGGATCATGAACCGGTACATTCGTGAAAAAATGCACTGGGACCAGCACCTTGAGAAAACAAGGGAATTCATCAATGGTTCTTTCAGTGACAAATCCATTGAAACTGTTGCTGTACTGGGTAGCGGATGGCTGCTGGATATTATATTGTGTGAATTCCTGGAAAAACATGGCTATTTTCAACAGGAATCCCCGGACCATTTCAGGTCAGTGATCCAGACATTCCACCTGGAGTGGATCACTCATACCCCAGGATGCCTTGTGACCGATACCGTTGAAATAAACAAAGACAACAGGGGCAACGAAACATTCAAATCTTTGCTATACACCGATTTACCTAAGGGTCTCCGCACCGACAGATGGAGTTGGGATTTTGACACCCACGGTGCTTACCAGTCTGGAACCCGCACCCGTATGGATGTACAGGCCGTTGAATGGATCTGAAAACCTTCATTTTTCAACCGCTTTTTAAGAGTTTTATGTTGAAAACTGGCTGATGCCAGGCCCATACTTTTGGTTATATTTGTGCAGTTGCCGGAATTTTCAAACCGGCACATTTTAAAGGCGTTTTCGCCTTACGGAGAGATTGATATGACGGCGAATTATTCAGAAGAAACCATCCGGACCTTAGATTGGAAAGAGCACATCCGAAAGCGTCCGGGAATGTATATTGGGAAGCTGGGCGACGGCTCCTCCCCCGATGATGGTATTTACGTCCTTTTGAAGGAGGTCATCGACAACTGCATCGATGAATATATGATGGGATTTGGCAAAACCATTGAGGTGGCCATTGACGAATACCGGGTCAGTATCCGCGACTATGGAAGAGGTGTGCCTCTTGGAAAAGTAGTGGATGTTGCATCCAAAATGAACACAGGTGCCAAGTACGATTCCAAGGTATTTAAAAAATCAGTAGGCCTTAATGGGGTTGGGATCAAGGCTGTCAATGCACTCTCGTCCAGTTTCACCATTAACTCCTTCAGGGAGGGGAAAGTTAAATCTGCCGATTTCAGTGAGGGAGAAATCCTAAAGAGCCATCCCCAGAAAAACTCATCGGAAAAAAACGGCACAGAGATTTTCTTCGAACCCGATCCCATCATGTTTGGGAAGTTCAACTTTATTGATGAGTACATCGAAGCCATGCTTCGAAACTATACCTACCTCAACACCGGTCTGACCATTGTATATAACGGGCAGAAGTTTATTTCCAAAAACGGATTGCTGGACCTGTTACAAGAGAATATGAGCGGTGAGGGACTCTACCCCATTATTCATTTAAAGAACGGGGACATCGAGGTGGCCATCACCCATGGAAACCAGTACGGAGAAGAGTATTTCAGTTTCGTAAACGGACAGCACACCATACAGGGCGGTACACACCAGATAGCTTACAAGGAAGCTTTGATCAAGACCATTAGGGATTTCTACAAAAAGGATTTTGACGCTTCTGATATTCGCTCCTCCATCATCGCTGCCATCAGTATCAAGGTTGAGGAGCCCATATTTGAATCCCAGACCAAAACCAAACTGGGTTCAAAAGACATTGGACCGAAAGGGCCCTCGGTAAGGAACTTCATTATGAACTTTCTTACAACCAAGCTGGATGATTACCTTCATAAACACGGCGAATCGGCACACATCCTCCTGAAAAAGATCCAGGAATCGGAGAAGGAGCGGAAAGCCATCTCGGGTATTAAGAAACTGGCCAGGGAAAGGGCCAAGAAAGCCAACCTGCATAATAAGAAGCTGCGTGACTGCCGTGTCCATTACAATGGAAAAGATGAAAGAAAAAATGAATCCACCCTCTTTATTACCGAGGGGGACTCGGCATCCGGATCTATTACCAAATCGAGGAATGTAGTTAGCCAGGCGGTTTTCAGCCTGCGGGGAAAACCACTTAACTCATTCGGACTCACCAAAAAGGTGGTGTATGAGAATGAAGAGTTTAACCTGCTCCAGGCAGCTCTAAATATCGAGGATGGATTGGATGGCCTTAGGTACAAGAATGTGGTGGTTGCCACCGATGCAGATGTGGATGGCATGCACATCCGATTGCTGCTGCTAACTTTCTTTCTCCAGTTCTTCCCCAACCTGGTCCGCAACGGTCACCTTTACATTTTGCAAACACCCCTTTTCAGGGTCAGGAATAAAAAAGAGACCATCTACTGCTACTCACAGGAGGAGAAAACTGATGCCATTGAAACCCTGGGTAGAAATCCAGAGATCACCAGGTTCAAAGGATTGGGTGAGATCTCTCCTGATGAGTTCAAGCATTTTATCGGTCCCGATATTCGGCTACAACCCGTACGTCTGAAAAAGGATGACGACCTGAAAGATATTCTGACATTCTACATGGGCAAGAACACTCCTGAACGACAAGAATTTATCATTAACAGGCTGAGGGTGGAAGAGGACCCGGTGGAGGTATAACAGGAAGCTGGAATATGACGGATTTCGACGATACATCATTGGGTACACACCACGAAGAAGGACATTCCGGAGAGGACGTAAAGATCACCCACCTCACGGGAATGTATGAGGATTATTTTATTGATTATGCCTCGTATGTGATCCTTGAGCGTGCCGTTCCCCATATTACTGATGGATTGAAACCTGTACAGCGGAGAATCATGCATTCCATGAAACGCATGGACGATGGAAGGTTCAACAAAGTTGCCAATATCATAGGGAATACAATGCAGTACCACCCCCATGGCGATGCTTCCATCGGTGATGCATTGGTCCAGGTAGGTCAGAAAGAGCTGCTGGTGGATATGCAGGGTAACTGGGGAAATATTTACACAGGCGATGGTGCCGCAGCCTCCAGGTACATTGAAGCGCGACTGTCGGGTTTTGCCAACGAAGTACTCTTTAATTCGAAAACCACTGAATGGAAGCTCACCTATGATAGCCGAAACAAAGAACCGGTCACCCTTCCCGTAAAGTTCCCCCTGCTGCTGGCACTGGGTACCGAGGGGATCGCTGTAGGGCTCTCATCAAAGATCCTTCCCCACAACTTCAATGAACTGATTGATGCATCCATCAAATTCCTCCAGGGAAAAGATTTCGAACTCTTTCCCGATTTTCCCACTGGCGGTTCTGCCGAAGTAAGCAGGTACAATGACGGGCTGCGTGGTGGATCCATCCGGGTCAGGGCAAAAATCGAAAAAGTAGATAACAAAACCCTGGCAATTAAAGACCTGCCTTTCGGTAAAACTACCGGGAGCCTCATTGAGTCCATCGTCAAGGCTACTGAGAAAGGAAAGATAAAGATCAAGCGGATCGATGACAATACTGCCGAACATGTGGAGGTCCTGGTTCACCTGGGTCCCAATATCTCTTCCGACAAGACCATCGATGCGTTGTATGCATTCACCGATTGTGAGATATCTATCTCGCCCAATTGCTGTGTGATCGAGGATGACAAACCCAGGTTCGTGGGGGTGAGCGAGATCCTGAGAGTGAATGCCGACAACACCAAGGAGCTGCTCAAACAGGAACTGGAGATCAGACTCAGGGAGCTGCAGGAGGATTGGCACATGTCCTCTCTGGAAAAGATCTTCATTGAGAAACGGATTTACCGGGACATTGAGGAGTGCGAAACCTGGGAGAGTGTAATCGAGGCCATCGACAAAGGTCTGGATCCATACAAGAAGTTGTTGTTGCGGGAGGTAACCCGTGAGGACATCATCAAACTCACCGAGATCAAGATCAAACGGATCTCAAAGTACGATGTTAAGCGGGCCGATGAGCATATTAAATCCCTTGAGACTGAGATGGAGGAGGTGAAAAATCACCTGGATAATCTGGTGACCTTCACCATCAACTACTTTAAGCAGATCAAGAAGAAATATGGCAAGGGGCGGGACCGCAAGACCGAATTGAGGAACTTTGCCAGTATAGAAGCCACGAAAGTTGTTGTGGCCAACCAGAAGCTTTACATGAACGCCAAGGATGGCTTTATCGGGACCGGACTAAAGAAGGATGCGTATATGTGTGATTGTTCAGACATTGATGACATCATAGTGTTCCAGAAGAATGGCAACTATACCATTTCCAGGGTGGCAGACAAGCAATTCGTCGGAAAGGATATTATCCATGCGACTGTATTCAAGAAAAATGACCGGCGCACCATCTACAATGTGGTCTATTTCGATGGCAACTCGGGCAATGTGATGATGAAACGAGCCCCGGTGACCGGTATTACCCGAGACAAACTTTACAATATTGGCCGGGAGCACAAATACACCAAAATCTTATACTTCACCGCCAATCCCAATGGTGAAGCCGAAGTCATAAAGGTAACCCTTAGGCCCAGACCCCGATTGAAAAATCCCATCTTCGAATATGACTTTGCTGACCTGACCATCAAAGGAAGAGGCTCCCTGGGAAATATCCTATCCAAGTTTGCTGTCCAAAAAATCGTAATGAAGGAGAAGGGAGTCTCCACATTGGGAGGCAGGAAGATCTGGTTCGATGAGGATGTGATGCGGCTGAATGTGGATGCCAGGGGGAGCTTCCTGGGAGAATTCACAGGAGAGGATAAGATCCTGGTAATTACAAAATCGGGGAAATTCCGGACCACCAATTTCGACCTGAGCAATCACTTTGAAGACGATGTACAGATCATCGAGAAATTCAGGGATGGAAAGATCTGGTCCGCTGCATATTTTGATGCCGAACAAAAATATTACTACCTGAAGCGCTTCCTGATAGAAGCAGGTGCAAAAATGACCCGTTTTATCGGAGATCACCCCGACTCCCGGCTGATCCGGATCACCGAGGTAGAATATCCCCGGCTGGAACTGAAGTTTGGTGGAAAGAACAAGGACCGCATCTCGGAGATAATTGAGGTAGCAGAATTTATCGGGATCAAAAGCTACAAAGCAAGGGGGAAGCGGCTCTCCAATTACGAAGTGAAAGTAGTGGAAGAACTGGATCCGCTGGAAGTGAGGGGGCAACCGGAGGAACTGAGCCGACAGGCGAAGAACGTGGAGAGTGGAACAGTAGAAAGTTCGAAAGTTAGAGAAGAACCACCAACTGCAAAAACTTCCGTGAAGAAGGTACCTGAAAAGAGAGTCTCCGAAAAGAGTGCTCCCGAAAAGAGAGCCTCCGGTAAGAAGGCATCCGATAAAAAGGCATCCGATAAGAAGACATCCGATAAGAGAGTCTCCGATAAGAAGGCCTCCGACAAGGGAACTCCTGGAAAAGCAGAAAAAGAGGAGAAAAAGAGTGCCACGAAACCCACAAAAAAGAGTGTCAGGAAAGATTCCGGTAAGCCGAAGATGAAACAGGATCCGAATGATGTGCCAATGGAAGTGGTGAAACCCAAAGAGGAGCGAAAGAAAGATATTCCTGACGATGGTTCAGAATCAAACGGACAATTCAGCCTGGACTGGTAAAATGAAATCCAGGATATTTCTCATAGGCTTTATGGGATCCGGGAAGTCTACACTCGGATCAAAACTGGCCCGGAAAATCGGGTTTGATTTTGTGGATATGGACCAACTGATCGAGGAGACGGCCGGGATGAGAATCCCGGCTATTTTCAATGAACATGGGGAGCAGATATTCAGAAAATGGGAGCATGATATCCTGCTGGAATTGTGTGACCGCGAAAACGTAGTGGTTTCTACCGGGGGGGGTGCCCCCTGCCACAACGATATGATCCGGATCATGAATGATCACGGAGCCACCATTTACATTCAGCTTCCCCCTCTGGCATTAAAGGACCGTCTGTTCTACTCGAAAACTGAGCGCCCCCTGATCAAAGGAAAATCTGAACCGGAGTTGGTGGAGTTTATCACCACCCTGCTTGGCGAACGGGAAAAGTACTATCAGCAAGCCAGGTATATTGTGAATGGGGTGAACCTGAAACCAGAAGAGCTGGCCGCTCTGCTGGAAGGATCTTAAAAGGAAGGTTTTTCATATATTTACAGGATGAACAACTATTTCAGACTTCTTTTTGTTGGCTCAATTCTTTTTGTTCTGCTGGGTCTTTTCAACAAGCAGTCCAAAACCACAATTGCTCAGAACCAGGCTCCTGGAGAAATCGAACATGTGGAATTTCAACCTGGGCTGCTGCCAGTATCATCAGGAACGTACCCCTCCCCGTCCTTTTCTTCAAACGCTGTTGATCATCCTTGCAACATTATTGCCAATCTTAAACGCTACGAGAATCAGATCTCAAAAATGATTGGGTACCAGTTATGCAGAATTGAATCGGATTATTCAGAAAGGAAACCTGAAACACATGATAAAACAGGCCAGTTCCTGCACCTGACTACAGACAAGACAGAGCCCTCGCTTCTATAGAATTTTTCCTGATTTCCAATTAATTACTCCGTATTTTATTTAACATAATAATTCATATTGATATGAAAACATTCACATATATCATATTGGGAGTGCTGATGGCAGTACTCTCCCTGAGCAGCAAGACAGACCTGCTTGGACAGGAACGATCCATTGAATTCCTGGAAACCTATTCCTACAATGAGATCACCTTGAACCTTGATCCGGGAGACCGGTTCTTTCAGTTGGTTAATGTAGAACAATCCGATCCTGAAAGCTCAAAACTTGGGATATGCATCGCTGAAAAGGCTTCTGAAGTATGGAAATACATCCATAATGATGATTTCCTCAACCAGCTTCCGGATGATACCAGATTTGCCTGGGGAATACATCAGGAGGAGGATCCTCTGACTTTGTTTGCATTGAAACAACCAGGAAAGTCTTTTGTAGGTCCTGACCAATCAGACATTCAGGAAATGGCCATACAGAAGGATAACAAGAATGAAACTTTTAGCCTTTTCATTTCGTTCTCCGAAGAAGGGGCAAAAGAGTGGGAAACATTAACCGGGAAAAATGTTGATCGAAATATCGCAATCGTGATAGAGGGGAAGGTTTATGCTGCTCCTATGGTAAGGGAGAAAATCAAACAAGGAAAATGTGTGATCAGTGGAAATTTCAGCGAAAGCGATGTGACAAGACTCAAAGATTTGCTTGATAAACCCACCTATTAATTGAATAGAGAGGCTGTCTCAAAAGTCCGGTTTTGAATATTTCTGAGGGATACTTTGGAAGACGAAAAAGTATCCTTCAGAAAAACAGTGGGGCTGCCCCTTTTGAGACAGTCTTTTTAAAACATTCCCAATAATAGTTCCTCGTTTTCGAGGCCGGAGATATAGTCTGCCACCTGTATCCCGGAAAGGTGCAGCCGGAGAGTTTCCGGATCATGGATGGTTCCCACCAACAGTTCCTCCAGGGCGTGTATCTCTTTAATAGACATGAAGTCACCTTCAATATTGACTTCCTGGATGATTCCTTTATCCACGTTCATATGGAGTTCAATGTTTCCTGATTCGAACTTCAAATTCTTATTGAACTGGTATTTAGGCGAGTATCCAAAGTTCCATTCCCAGGTGGAGAATTTCGAATCACGCAATTTTTTGATCTCTCTGAGATCATGGTCAGTGTACCTGTAATTGGAGGCGGTATCCATGGTATTCAAGATATAACCGATGATCCGGTTTTGAAAATCTGTTATATCCATTTTGTCAACAAGATGATCCCGTATGTTGGTCACCTTCGACGGGATCGATTTCACAGCACGATCCTTGAATCTACCTGTTTGTACCTTCAATGCTGCTGACAGAGCACCCATCTCAGATGAAAACAACAGCGTTCCATGATGCAATACACGTTGTTTGAAAACATGGCTGGCAGTACCGGATATTTTCACGCCTCCCAACAGTAGTTCATTCCGTTTCCCCAGTTTTACATCCAACCCCATTTCACCCATCGCTTCGACAACAGGTAAGGTGAATTTGCGGTAATTCACCAACTCCCCTTCTCTGCCACTGCTGATCATGGCAAAATTGATGTTCCCCAGATCATGGAATACAGTCCCGCCGCCCGATATTCTCCTGGCCACCATTATATCTTCCTCCTGAATAAAAGATAGATTGATCTCTGCCAGCGTGTTCTGATGCTTCCCCACAACAATGGAAGGGCTGTTCCTGTAAAGGAGGAAAACATCCTCTTTGAAGTATTTCAACAAATACTCTTCTGAGGCCAGGTTGAAATAGGGATCGGTATTTTCACTTTGAATGCACAGCATTGATCCACCAGTTTTGAGGCAATTTATCTATGATCCACAAAAACAAACTGTATACCAGCCATCCGCAACCGGCACCCCACAAACTGCCAGCCAATACATCTCCCGGATAATGCACCCCCAGATAGATGCGGCTGTATGCAATAAGCAGAGCCCATGTGATCATTATGATGGTGAGCCATTGCCGCCGGATCCAAAAAGAGATCAGCACAGCCACTCCAAAAGCATTGGCAGCATGGGATGAAATGAACCCAAACTGTCCGCCACATTTGTTGTTCACCTTATGCACCAGACCTTCCAGAGATGGTTCATGACAGGGCCTTAACCTCTGAAACACCTCCTTGAAAAGATGTACTGAGGTCTGGTCGGTCAGGGTAATAACAACCACTATAAAAAGGATCATGGGTACAAGTTGCCACTTGCGTTTCCAACCCAAAAAACCAATCAAAAGGAGATAAAATGGCCACCATGTAGTTTTTCCGCTTATCCACCACATTATTCCATCCCAGGCTTCGCTGTGTAATCCATTGATGGCCAAGAATATTCGTGCGTCAAGTTGTAATAACCAATCCATGGGTTCGATCAGAGATTCAGCATGTTCCAGATGATATCATTCAGAATTACCAGACCCTGATTGGCCACAGAAGAGATGAAATGATATTTGACTTCCGGTAACTCCTGACGGATCTCCCCGGTTAATTCTTCATCAAGCAGATCCGACTTGGTAATCACCAGCAACCGGCTTTTGTCAAGCAATTCCGGATTGTATTTCTCAAGCTCCTTTATTAGGATGTTGTATTCATCCCTGATATCCTTGCTATCGGCCGGGATCATGAATAGCAACATGGAGTTTCGCTCGATATGACGAAGAAAACGGTGGCCAAGTCCCTTCCCCTCACTGGCTCCCTCAATTATTCCTGGAATATCGGCCATTACAAAGGAACGATCGTCCCTGTATTTCACAATTCCCAGGTTGGGTACAAGTGTGGTAAACGGATAGTCTGCAATCTTGGGTTTTGCGGCTGACATGGCTGAAAGCAACGTAGATTTTCCAGCGTTGGGAAAACCCACCAATCCCACATCTGCCAAAAGTTTCAACTCCAGGATGTACCATCCCTCCTGTCCGGGTTCTCCGGGCTGAGCATACCTGGGGGTCTGGTGGGTAGATGATTTGAAATGGTCGTTACCCTGTCCTCCCCGGCCACCATTGATCAGGATCTTCTCCTCGCCTTGATCGGTGATCTCGAATAGCACTTCGTTGGTTTCAGCATCCCTTGCTACAGTTCCAAGGGGCACCTCTATATATACATCTTTGCCGCTGGCACCCGTTTTTAAAGATGATGCCCCACCCTCTCCATTCGTAGCAAAAACGTGTTTCCGGTATTTCAAATGCAGCAGTGTCCACAACTGTTCATTGCCCCTGAGGATTACATGACCACCCCTGCCACCATCTCCTCCGTCGGGACCACCCTTCCTGGTTAGTTTATTCCGATGAAGGTGGGTCGATCCACTGCCTCCCTTACCGGACCGGCAGAAAATCTTTACATAGTCGACAAAGTTGGCATTGGACATGATTGAGCACCTAAGACAATTCTACTTCTTTACCTTTCCGTTCACTTCAACGATGCGAGAATAGATCTTATCGACGGATCCTATTCCGTCCACTGCCGCATGTTTGTGCATCTTGTCATAATAATAGGTAACAGGTATGGTCTGGCGGTTGTAAACATCAATTCGGTTGTTGATGATCTCCAGATTGTCATCGGAACGACCGGTCTCTTCACCTCGTTTCAGGAGCCTCTTCACCAACTCTTCACGAGGCACTTCCAATGAGATCATTACACCGACCCGTTCATCATAATCGGTGAGCGCCTTCCTCAGCTCCCTGGCCTGTTCAATGGTCCTTGGAAACCCATCAAAAATAAAACCCGGACTATCCTGATTCTCTTCAAGTTTGACCCGGATCATACCAATCACGATCTTGTCAGAGACAAGCTCACCTGTATCCATGATCTCTTTGGCTTGCTTGCCAAGTTCGGTCTGCGCAGCTACCTGTTCCCTGAGGAGGTCTCCGGTTGAAATATGAATCAATCCATATTTTTCAATGATCTTTTCTGACTGGGTCCCTTTTCCAGATCCCGGAGGACCGAATAATACAATATTTAACATGCTTTTTCAGATTATTTTAGACGTGCCCAAAATTAATAAAGATTTACGGCATTAATCTACCAGTTGATAGATTTATTATCATCAATCCACCAACTGGTAGATTTCCTTGAAATTTCTGCCATAGCCGTTATAATCCAATCCGTACCCAAGTATAAAGTCATTTGGTATCTCCATACCCACATAATCCAGCTTTACCTCCTTCACAGTGGCTTCTGGCTTGTGCAGAAATGTGGCCACCCGGATCTCCTTGGGCTGGTAACCCGATAACTGCCTGATAATGGTTTCCAGGGTAACCCCGGTATCTACGATATCCTCCAGTACCACCACCACCCGGTCCTTCAGATCCCTGTTAATCCCGATCAGTTGCATAACGGTTCCAGTTGATTTGGTCCCGCTGTAAGATGCCAGTTTCAGGAATGTAATCTGGCAGGGGAAGGTGAGTTGCTTGTAAAGGTCACTGGCAAACATAAACGCTCCGTTCAGGATACCGAGGAAAATAGGATCTTTGTCAGCAAGGTCCCTGTTCATCTCTTCCGCTATGCGGGTAACCTCTTTCTGAATTCGGGCCTCTGAAATAAATGGTTCAAAATGTTTGTCATGAACCTGTACAATCTCGTTCTGCATATGGAATATTTTTCCTTAAAATAGTGAATGATCAACAAGAAAAAAAATAATTGTAATTTCGTTGGCTGATATACCATCAAAAATACCATTAACATATGAATCCCAAAGTGAGTATTATCATGGGAAGCACGTCTGACCTTCCCATCATGGAACAAACAGCTAAACTGCTGGATGAATTTGAAATTCCTTTCGAGATCAACGCTCTTTCGGCCCACAGGACTCCGGATAAGGCCATGGAGTTTGCAAGAAACGCTGCAGGCAGGGGCATCAGGGTAATCATTGCCGGTGCCGGTGGAGCTGCCCACCTTCCCGGTGTTGTTGCTGCTCTTACCCCACTACCGGTAATCGGGGTCCCCATAAAGGCCTCCATCTCCATCGACGGATGGGATTCAATCCTGAGCATCCTGCAGATGCCACCCGGAATACCGGTTGCCACCGTGGGATTGGATGGAGCCAGAAATGCAGGTATACTGGCAGCCCAGATACTTGGCACAGGAGACCCTGCGATTATGGGTAAGATGATACAATTCAAAGAGAGCCTGGCCACTAAAATTGTGAAAGCCAATGAGATGTTGAAAGAGATAGAATTTAAGTACAAAACCAATTGAGGATGCAATGATATCTCCACAGAAGTGGATTTTGAAAAGACCGGGACTTGTGATCCCGGTCTTTTTTTTGTCCCTAATTTCGGTTTCGGGGCAAATTTACTGGCAGGAGGCTTCCGTGGCATCACTGGGAAACAGTTTCGTGACACGAAAGGGCCTTTGCAATGCAAGACATAACCAGGCTGGTCTGGGATGGATCGACGTAAACAGCGTATCTCTTCAGCATTCCCGCCCGTTCATCGTAAAGGAATTGGGTATATCTTCCCTTAGTGCACAGATTCATGCTGGTGAAGGGGCATTTGGAACAACGCTTTCAACCTTTGGGATCACAGGATTAAGAGAAACCTCTGCATGGATCTCATATGGAATGAAACTGCATTCCGGGATCACTGCAGGTCTGGGAATTCATTTTTGGAGCTCAAGCATCCCAGACCAGATGCTGTACCACACTGGATTTAGTTTTGCCGCAGGGATGCAGGCAAAGGTTAATGATCAACTTTTCATAGGTGCCCATGTGTTACACCCTGCCGGATGGAATATCGAAAAACCTGGTAGGAGAAATGAGCAGATGATCATCTCTACCGGATTCTCCTATACCTTCTTTCAAACGATAACCTATTATTCAGATCTCCAGATCATGCCTGAAAACCATATACAAACTTGTCATGGTATGGAGCTGAAACTTTCAGAACATATCGGATTTCTACTTGGGATGCATAACCGTCCATTTTCAATTTCCGGGGGAGTAGCAATAATTCATGCAAGCTGGACCCTTCATGCTGCATTTGAGTATATGATCGATTCCGGAAGTACACCATTCTCATCTGTCACCTATGCCTGGTAAGTATCAAATACTGTTTTTCCTAATCACAGTTGTGATCCCCCGAATACTTTACCCCCAGCAACCTGCAGACCCCGGTCACCATGCAGAAGAACTCCTTTTCAGAGATGAATCAGCTGAGCTCCCCATTTCATTCTATGAATCACGCATGGACCTGATGAGTCATCCCATAAACCTGAATACGGCCACTACTGATCAGCTGGGTGAATCAGGACTGTTTACACCATACCAGGTCCATCTGCTGATCAAATACAGGGAGGATTTCGGTGAACTATACTCCATTTATGAACTGGGAGAATTAACAGGATTCCGGAATCCCCGGCTCCGCAAAATTGCAGCCTATCTTACCGTGGAGACAGGAGTCGACTTCAAGCCGGAAAAAACCGGTCATCACATGATCCTGATCAACGTGAGCAGAACCCTTCCTGAAGCCATCGGGTATCAATCCCGGGAGGCAGGCCAGGAAGGCCCAGTCTACGCCGGATCACCTATCAAGACCAGTATGAGGATTAAAACCCATGTTGGGCGGAACCTGTCCATCGGCCTCTCCTATGAAAAAGATGCAGGTGAACAGTACTTTCGAGGAATGCAACCAGAGTTCCTCTCAGGTTATATTCGTTACCATGGATACCGTTTTTTAAAGCAACTGGTACTGGGTAATTTTCAGCTTCATCATGGTCTCGGACTCGTAAATGGCACTGGATTTCTACATTCACCGGAAGGCCTTCAGATCAACCGAAATCCAATTTTGAAACTAAAGCCCTATGCATCCCTCAATGAGTACAGGTTTGAGCGGGGGATTGGATGCAGCATTGTTCTTAATAAGCTGACACTGCTGACGTGGTCATCTTATCAAAAACTGGACCTGTCAATGAGTGATAAGTTGAAAACCCCGGGAAATCCTGACTGGTTGGAATACCACCGAAAGACCGGTTTGCACAGGACTTTAAACGAAGTGGGAGGACGCTCTCTTGCATTCCGGTTTCACTCAGGAATGCAGGTGGTATTCAGGCATGAGAACCTGTCAGTCGGATCTATGTTCGGCCTGGAGGTCGCGGGATTAACCCGGAAGGGGATCGATAGTTTCAAAGTAAAAATGGAACCAAATCTCAATGGCATATTTAGTCTCCATGGCCAATGGCACAGGGAAAGGCTCGAGCTGTTTGGAGAATTTGCATCGGGGAAGTGGCCCTCCACAGCGATCCTGGCTGGATTAAGGTTTCATTTTAATGATTTCATCCAGGGACTCTTAATGCTTCATCATTATGGGCCATCATACCGGGGATTCCTCCCCTCATCTTATGCCTCGGGAAGTAACATTAAAAATGAGCAAGGGATTGCAGCAGGATTGCATGCAGAGCCAGGTGTCTTGTTCACTGCTGACTTTTTAGTAGAGCTTTTCAACTATCCTAATCCCCGCTATCTTACCCGTGTTCCATCAACCGGCTACAGGTACAGCTGCACCTTCAATAATCCAGGGATTAAACATCTTCGGTGGAAGTTTCGGATTATAAAAAAAGTATGGCAAACTACGCCCGGAACCGATGACATCGGGCTTCGTTCAATTAAAAACTCAGAGGTAACACGGTTGGATCTTCGTTTCATATACGATCCGGAGTTGTTGCTGAAGTTGCAATCCAGATTGGTTGTCTCCCTACTTTCAGGGGAGAACAAACCGATCCCCGGATATGCCGCAGTTCAGCAATTGAGTATTCATCACCGGCCATACCTTAGTTGCACATTCCAATTTGCGGTCTTCAATGTGACAGACTGGGACAACAGGATATACCTTTATGAACCAGGTCTTTACTACAGCTTCAATTTCCCAGTCTATTATGGTACAGGACAAAAAGTCACTTCAGTGGTCTCTTTGAAAACAGGCAGGAGGATGACACTGGCCGTAAAAGCATCAATGATCACTTACCATGACAGACGAGAAACAGGATCAGGAAACGATCTGATCCCAGATAATAAGAAGTTGGAGGTCGGGGTACAACTGCGATTGAGCCTCTAGTCAAATTTAATACCCTGAACATGGATTTGGAGGCTTACCCTGCCCCTGAAATCATTTTCCATAAGCTGGTAGCATATATCAAACGGGGCGCCCTTATTGATCTTTTGAAAATCCTGTCCCTGGTGAAAAGCTATGGCTGGAAATACTTTAAAGGGATTCTCTTCCTGGATAAGTGTAAGTTTCAAATGCTCTCCATTATTCCCTACGGTGCGGCCATATCCATTATCCACCACATTCTCCGACAAAAAGATTGGGCTGAGGTTTTCGGGACCGAAGGGTTGAAACTGTTTTAACACCCGAAAGAATTTATCATTGATCTCCATCAACTGTAATTCCGTATCGATCTCCAGGACAGGGATCAGCAGTTCCGGGTCAATGTTTTCGCTGACAATCTTTTCAAAGCGATCTGTAAACTTCTGAATGTTTTTAATCTTCATGGTAAGTCCGGCAGCATACTTATGCCCACCAAAATTCTCAAGCAGATCACTGCAAGATTCAATGGCCTTATAAAGGTCAAATCCACTGACCGATCTGGCCGAACCGGTGGCAAAACCATTGGACCTGGTCAGGATTACTGTTGGCTTATAATAATGATCGAGCAACCTGGAGGCCACAATTCCGATCACTCCTTTGTGCCAGTCAGGGTTATATAGTACAGTAGAATTACGTTCCTGAAGCTTTTTGCTGGCGCGAATCATTTCAATGGCCTGCCGGGTAATTTCCATGTCGATGTTCCGCCGGTCCAGGTTGAAGTTGTTGATTTGTTTGCTGATGATAGCTGCATCTTTACTATTATCACACACCAGCAAATCCACTGACTTCCTACCTGACTCCATCCTGCCAGCTGCATTGATCCGCGGACCAATTTTAAATATAATATCTTCGATATCAATCTGTTTACGATCGATACCGGCAACCTCTTTGATAGCCCGTAAACCCAGGGACGGACTCTCATTCAGTTTCTTCAATCCATAATAGGCCATGATCCGGTTCTCTCCGGTGATGGGTACTATATCTGAAGCAATACTCACTACAACCAGATCCAGGTAATCATAGATCCTCTCATCGGGTTGCCCGGTTGCTTTGCAGTATGCCTGAACCAGCTTGAGCCCCACTCCACATCCCGATAAATCTTTGTACGGATAATTACAGTCTGCCTGCTTGGGGTCCAATACTGCTATGGCATCAGGAACCTCCTCACCCGGATTATGATGGTCGCAAATAATAAACTCTATGCCCTTTTTCCTGGCATAATCGATTTTATCAACAGCCTTAATGCCACAATCCAGTGCTATTACCAGGGTGATCCCATGCTGGGCTGCATAATCAATCCCTTTCTCTGAAATACCATAACCCTCATCGTACCGGTCGGGGATGTAATAATCAATCTCTTTTAAATGGTCTTTAAAGAATTTGTAAACCAGCGCAACCGCCGTTGTACCATCCACATCGTAATCGCCATACACCAACACCTTTTCTCCCGATTCGATGGCTGCCATAATTCGGTGTATAGCCACATCCATATCCTTCATCAGGAAAGGATCATGGAGATTGGAAAGGTCGGGCCGGAAAAAAATCTTGGCTTCTTCAAAGGTGGTGATCCCACGCTGGACCAGTAACTGAGCCAGTGGTCTGTCAATTCCCAGCTCTTTAGACAAAGAAGCGATTACAGCTTCATTGCCCGATGCTTTTAAGACCCAGTTTTTCTCCATGATTATTAGCAATTCGGCAGGCAACCTCCTCCCTCTTCCTGCAAAATTAACATAATCTTTTTTATACCTTTGTGCCCAGAATAATAATTTCCAAAATGCACAATCCCGAACTCAGCGAACAGGAACAAATCAGAAGAAACTCCCTGGAAGAGATCAAAAAACTTGGTTTCAATCCCTATCCCCCTGAGACATTTGAAATCAGTCATAAGGCATTGGAAGTTAAATCTGTGTTTGAGAAGGATGAAGCCGCATTAACGGATATCACCCTTGCCGGACGGATCATGAGCCGACGGATCATGGGAAGTGCCTCCTTTGCCGGAATACAAGATTCCTCCGGGAAGATCCAGCTCTATTTTCGTCGTGACGACCTCTGTCCCGGGGAGGATAAGACCCTGTACAATACGGTCTTTAAAAAATTGCTTGACATCGGGGACATTATTGGGATCAGGGGATTTGCATTCAGGACCCAGGTGGGTGAAATCTCGGTGCACGTAAAAGAATTGGTTATTCTCAGCAAATCCATCAAACCCCTTCCCATCGTAAAAGAAGCCGAAGGAAAAACGTTTGATGCAGTAACCGATCCTGAATACAGATACCGTCAGCGTTATGTGGATCTGATCGTAAACCCAGAGTCAAGGGAACTCTTCAGGAAAAGGACACAAGTCTATAACTCACTCCGGGAACTCTTTAATGAAAGGGGTTACCTTGAAGTGGAAACACCAATCCTTCAACCCATTCCCGGAGGAGCTGCGGCAAGGCCATTTATCACACACCACAACAGCCTGGATATTCCCCTCTACCTGCGAATTGCCAATGAGCTCTACCT
>JAUVKN010000089.1 GCA_030596245.1 Bacteroidia bacterium
CGGGTTCTTATTAAAATTGACCATGGGACTAACCAACTTCTTGCGAACATGATCTCCTCCCATGTAAGCAAGTGATGTACTGTACTGTGTATAGTAGCAGAAATTCTGTTCGGTATTCTTCGGTTTAATCCTGGATTCCAGATAGACAGGCATAAAAATAAAATCACAGGTTTCGGCAAGGTAGGCCACATGCCCATACATGGAATCGACTGGTGCACAGAATTCAGCTCCGGCAATTTTTTTCCCGGTTTTTAATGAATCTTTGTAACCTTCACTAGTATGCAGGGAAATGCCCAGCTCCCTGAAAAAGAGAGTCCAAAAAGGCAGATCTTTCAAAAGGTGTAATGTTGCAGGCAAACCTATCAATGGTCTCCTGTTGTCTGAAGCCGACAGGTTCCCCAGGTGGTTACGCATCAGTTTCCTTCGCTCTTTCAACAACTCAAATCCGCCCCCCTCCCTGCTTACAAACTTTTTTGTATCATAATCCCTGCCACACAGAAAACCATAGGCCTGTTTATCCCCGTTAATAGTTGCCACACTTATGGTACACCTGTTAAGACACAATTCACAGGTTTCGGTCTGGACAGGAATCGACTTTTTATACAGATCAAGGCCCCTGAATCGCGTGTTGCCTTTATGCTCCTCCCGTAATAACAGCGCTGTGCCAAGTGCCCCGGTGAGGTGACAGAGGGTAGAAACATAAATGGGTTTTTTCAAGCGTTGCTCAAAAGCAGCTACCAGTGCTCTGTTTTTTGCAGTGGCACCCTGGAAACAAATATGGTCCCCGATGTGTGACTCACTGGACACCTTTTTAAGGTAGTTTTCGCGTACCGAATGAATGACCGTGGCCAGAACCTCTTCCACAGAGTATCCCTGACTCAGAAGCTGGTTAACATCCCGCTCCATGAACACCGTACACCGGTCACTGGCAAGGGGTGCTGGCCGGTCCATGGCCATGCGTTCGTAATCCTCAAGGCCTACGTCCAGTCTGCCGGCCAACTCTTCGATGAAGCTCCCCGTACCAGCGGCACACACAGTATTCATATGGGAAAAGGTTACCACCCCATCTTTCATCTGGGTGAATTTAGCATCCTGACCCCCGATCTCAATGATGGTATCGGTACGAGGATCCAGTTCATAAGCTGCCCGGGCATGCGCAGTGATTTCATCCACATCCTGGTCTGCCCGGATAATAGTTCCAATAAATTTCCTTCCCGAACCAGTGGTTCCGCAGGCCTTAATCTGAAAAGTGGCACTGCTTTGCAGAGCAAGATGATCTATGGCTTCAAAGAGTGCCTGCACGGCTTTCAATGGCTGTCCAGATGTATATGTATAGAACCCGGCAATTGCCTCTCCATCCTCATTAAGCAACACAGCTTTGGTACTGGTTGATCCCACATCAATTCCAAGATATAATGGTATGATTCCCGGCGACAATACCCCGATGCGGTCTATCTGTACCCCAATGGTATGATCGGTTTTGACAGAATTATAAACAAAGTGCTCTATGATCTCAATATCACTGGAAGCCGAATCAGAATTTTTCAGGGGTTCAAAGAAGTATTCAAGCTCTCCCTGATCCACCAGCAGGCTCTCGATCTTAAAATCAAGTATCTCTGCTCCGGCTTCTATCTTTTTTAGCAACAGATAGGCTGCACCAATAGCAGGCAGGTGATGTGAATGTGGATGAATCTTAATCTCTTTTCCCAATATTCGCTGAAGGTGCCTGACTACCGACCGGTTTTTTGATACACCTCCCGACATATAGATAGGAGACTCAGGAACCGATTTGTTAAATAGTGTGTCAGCGATATTCGCGGCCAATCCCTTGCAAAGGCTGTCGCAGATGGCTTCCAGTCCATATCCTTTTTGCTGTGCATGTATCAGATCAGTCTTTGCAAAAACAGAACATCTTGCTGCAATATCTGGTACAAGAGATTTATTCTGAAGAGCCATGTCTGAAAGGTGAGAAGTGTCTTTCAGATTGAGCCTTAAAGCTTGCTGGTCTAAAAAACTACCTGTGCCAGCTGCACAGGAGGAGCTGTGACTGGTCTGTAAATACCTCCCCTGATCATCAAGCTCAATGAGAAAGAACCGCTCAGCACCTACATGCAGCAGCGATCGGGCATTAAGTCCAAGGCTTGACATGCCTTCCATAATGGAAACCTGTTGATCGAAAATGTGTACACCTTCAATGAAATGAGCCTTCCCTGAAGGAGTTGCAATCCCTGCAATTTCCTCCGGATTATACTCTTTCATAAGTTCGTCCAACACACTGCGTATGTTACCATAATGCAATGCATAGCCTTCCTTTATGAATCGACCATCGGTATCAATACAAGCAACTGAAATTGAAACAGAACCCACATCAATCCCAAGGATCAGTTCTTTCGGCATATGTTTATTATTCAACATAGGTGTGTCGTACAAAGGTTTTTACTAAAATTATCGAATATTATGAGATTATAAAATAATCTTTTCCAGAATTGCATTAAAAGGATCCTGAATTGCCTATCTTATTGCAACAAAAATGAGTATGATCGAATTGAAAGAATTATCAACCGGAATGCTGATTAAATTACTGGGGATGAAAGAAGTAAATATCATTGATGTACGCCCCATTGATGCATATAATGGATGGAAACTGAAAGATGAAGCAAGGGGTGGCCATATCCAGGGAGCAAAATCATTGCCCATCAAGTGGGCAGATTACATGGACTGGATCGAAGTGGTCAGACACAAACAAATATTGCAGAAGGATCATATTGTGGTCTATGGTTACACACCCGATCAAAGTCAGAAAGTTGCCGAACTATTCCTTAAGGCAGGCTACAGGGAGGTTTCCGTATACAATGGATTTGTTTATGAATGGGCAGCCAGGGATGAGTATCCCTTGGAGAAGCTCGAGAGATACCGTCAACTGGTTTATCCTGAATGGATCAAAACCGTTCAGGATGGTGGAACACCGCCGGAGCATGGTGGAGAGAAAACAGTCATATGTCATGCACATTATCGCAACCGAAACGCCTATCTGACCGGACATATACCAGGTGCCATCGATATTGATACACTGGCACTGGAGGCTTCAGAAACATGGAACCGTCGGACACCAGAAGAGCTCAAAGCCACTCTGGAACAACACGGGATTGATTCAGACACCACTGTAATCCTATATGGAAAATATATGGACCCGGACAATGACAATGAATTCCCCGGTAGTGCGGCGGGTCATATTGGTGCCATACGTTGTGCATTTATCATGATGTACGGCGGAGTAAAGGATGTGAGGATTTTAAATGGAGGTTTTCAATCGTGGAAGGATGCCGGTTATGAAATCAGTTCCTTAGACATTCCAAAAGAGCCAGTTGCTGAGTTTGGTGAATCCATACCAGGACGTCCAGAACTTGCTGTAGATGTTCCTGAGGCGAAAAAGATGATCCAATCTTCAGATGCCGACCTGGTTTGCGTCCGAAGTTACCCCGAATATATTGGTGAAGTAAGCGGCTACAACTATATTGAACCAAAAGGGCGGATCCCCGGAGCCGTGTTTGCCAATTGTGGTAGCGATGCCTATCACATGGAAAACTACCGGAATGTGGACCATACCACCCGGGAGTTTCATGAAACAGCCAAAATCTGGAAAGAGTCTGGCATTACACCCGATAAACACCTTGCATTCTATTGCGGGACAGGGTGGCGCGGAAGTGAAGCGTGGATCAATGCCTGGCTCATGGGCTGGCCCCGCGTTTCGGTTTTCGATGGTGGTTGGTTCGAATGGAGCAGCGATCCCGATAATCCATTTCAAACAGGCATTCCTGATAAATCATGACAGAGATAGAATTACTGATTGACCTGTACAAAGACGAGGAAAATTATTACCTGCCGTTGCAGGAAGGGTTTTCGAAGTTTCTCTCCAGGCATGACAATGAAGAAGCCGCCAGGGCGATCGTGGAGGGTGAAAAGCGTGAGATTGAAATCTATGAAAAGTATGGAGGGTATTATAGTTATGGTTTTTATATTGCAAAAAAGATTTAGTACAATGATCCAGCACATGAAAAAGTTAAGCCTGATTTCAGTTCTAACATTTCAATTTACGTTCATCTTTGTTTGTGCCAGTCAGGGACAGATCACTTCCCTGAAAGTTGATGCACTGGTGGAAGATGCCATGACAAAATTCAATGTTGCCGGAGTGGCGGTTGGAATTGTCAAAGACTGTGAGATCATTCATGCCAGGGGCTATGGTCTGAAATCCGTTGAGACAAATGAAAAAGTGAATAAACATACCTCCTTTGCCATCGCATCCAACAGCAAGGCTTTTACCACCACCGCACTGGCCCTCCTGGTGGAAGAGGGTAAATTATCGTGGCAGGACCGGGTCATCGATCATATCCCCGAATTTAGGATGTACAACGATTATGTCACCCGGAATTTCATTATCCAGGACCTGCTGACCCATCGGAGCGGACTGGGCCTCGGCGCAGGGGATCTCCAAAAATGGCCATCCGGGTCTGACTTTACGATAGCGGATATGCTAACCAATTTTCAGTACTTCGAACCTGTTTCTGCATTCCGCACAAAGTATGATTACGACAATATCCTCTACCTGGTGGCCGGTGAGGTGATCAAACGTGTAAGCGGTATGAGCTGGGAAACTTTTGTGAAAAAACGGATCATGGATCCGTTGAAAATGTATAACTCCCACACCCTTCCACCAGGTATGACCGGTTCTCATAACCTGGCCATGCCACATTTGGCGGATGATGGTATACTTAGAACCATTCCCTACTATGAGTTGGATCCGGAAAAAATCAACGGGGCTGCCGGGGGTGTTCTTTCCAATGTGGATGACCTCTGTCGATGGATGTTGGTACACTTGAATAATGGAAGATATGGTGAGAACCTGGAGAATCAGCTCTTCACCGGAGCAAGTCAACGTGAAATGTGGAAGATCCATACCACCAGGGAGGTCAGCTCAAATCCACGTTATAACTCCCATTTTGCAGGATATGGACTTGGATGGAGGCTGACAGATCTGAATGGGTATATGAGCGTTTCGCATTCGGGGGACCTATCAGGGATGCTTTCCAAAACAATTATGATTCCCGACCTGAACCTGGGTGTTGTGGTCTTAATTAACTCCTACTATGGAGGCGTGGGTGTTTTCCAGGCGGTTTCTCAAACCATTGTGGACAGCTATCTGGGACTGGATGATTATGGTTGGACCGATAAATACCTTGAGGCATTTGAGAACCGATCAAGCAGTGCAGAAGCGGTCACCGCTGAAGTTTGGAAAATTGTGGAATCAGCTGGACATGATCACATCAGGATCGAAGATTATTTGGGTGTTTATGAGGACAAATGGTTTGGAAAAATCGAAGTGCTATTGAAGGATGGGCAGCTCTGGTTCACATCCCATCGTTCTCCAAAACTTACCGGTCCCATGTATCACTACAAAGCCAATGCATTTGCCATAAAATGGGAATTCAGGGAGATGGATGCCGACGCTTTTGCCCTTTTCAGTTTGGATGAAGAAGGAATGGCAATGGGCATAAAAATGAAAGGAATTTCACCGGATATCGATTTCAGCTATGATTTCCAGGACCTCTCTTTTCAAAGGATAGAAGACTAATTAATTGACAAAAAAGGCAAATTAGGAGTTCCCGGGAGTTAACCCTTCTGTGAAATGTCGTGTAGCCGTTTACTATCTATGATCTCAATGATCCGACCATCAAGTTTGATAATGCTATCCCTCTCAAATTCCTTCAGGATCCGGATGGCACTGTCTTTTGACATACTGGTATAATCTGCAATATCCTGTCGGGATATCTCTGCGCTAATAGTGGTGCCTATATAGATCTCTTCCGACAAATAGATCAGGGCATCCGAAATCCTGCCATGCATCTGCTTCTGGCTCAAACCAACCATCCTGTCAAGGGCTCTGTTATAATTCCCACTACACATAGCAAGAAATTGCTCAGAGAATCTGGAGTTGGTATCCAGAACCTTCTTAAAATTATTAACATCGATAAAGCAAACCAGTGTCTCCTGAACAGCAACTACGCTATACCTGTGCTTATCATTCAATTGTGCTCCCGGACCTCCTACCAGCTTCCAGGGTTTGATAAAATCCAGGATCAATTTGCGGTCACTATGCCCCTCAATGTACATCTTGGCAAACCCTTCAATGACAGAAATATAATAGCTGGCCTGGGTACCCTGTTTGAGAATCACTTCACCTTCGTGAAACCGAACTGAGTAACGGTCCTTGTTGACCAGCATCAATTCTTCATCACTCAGGACTTGAAACAGGGGGGCTTTCTCATTGCAAGTATCACACCCAACACATAGCTTTTCAACATTCATTTTTCATCTGCCGTTGGTTGTTGAATGTTGCAAGATACATAAAAAATTACGCGGCACTGATTTGAGTCAGTGATAAAACTGATCTATCTCGATAAAAAACATATTATATGTCGTTTTGAATTCTTTTCCCTCGTCTGCGATAACATCTATATTTAATCACTTCAATTTTGCGAAGTTTCACCTGAAAATTCTTAAATAATTGTGACATGAGAAGAGTGATATATATTTTGACAGGTTCACTGATTTTAATCCTTTCAGGGTGTTCCAAATATGAGATACCGACACCACCATGTCCGGAGGGGGATATGACTGCAAAATTCGCCGCAGATATTCAACCCATATTCGATAAGCAATGTGTTGTCTGTCATGCTTGAAGTCAGACACCTGATCTGAGCGCAGGCTGGGCCTATGATGAACTCATTGATGGAGATTATGTGAACACCGATTTCCCCTGTGAAAGCGTATTGTACCAGGTTTTCTCAGGAACCCACGATGGCCGGGCCACAGAAGATGAGATATTGCAAATCCTGGGCTGGATCCAGGATGGAGCAAAAGACAACTGATAAAAAAATCTATAGCTATGAAAAGATATATCCAACTGACCACCTTTGCATGCATTTTAACCTTCCTGTTTTCAGGATTTGTTTTTGCCCAAGACGATGATGAACCCGTTTATCCCCCTTTCGAGACACTGACGCTGATCGATAACCAGACCACTGTCAATCCGTATAAAGGACAAAAGCTTCTGGTAATCCAACACCGCTTCTCACAGATCAAGGAGATCGCTGATATTTTCGGGATTTACGGGAGCGCCAATACAAGGCTGGGAATCTCATATGGCATTACTGACAAGATCATGCTTGGATTAGGGACAACGAGGGCCTATATGCAGCAGGACCTGGAATGGAAGTACAGCATCCTGAGCCAGACCACATCGGGAAGAATACCGGTATCCCTCTCCTATTACGGAAATGCAGTGCTTGATGCCAGGGACGCCAAATATTTCGGACCGGAGGCTGACTATAAGTTCGTCTACCGTTTATCCTACCTGCACCAGTTGATCGCTTCCAGGAAATTTGGAGAGAAAGTAGGCATCCAGGTTGCCCCGACTTTTGTATACTACAATGCTGTACCGGAAGGCTACCGGAATGACAATTATTCAATCAATTTTGGTGGACGCTTTCAGGTTTTAGGCTTTCATGCCATCATACTGGAGTATGACCAGCCCCTGGTTCAGCCATCAGGTGATAACGCAAAAACAATTTACCCGAATATGGCCCTCGGTGTGGAAATTGGAACCAGCACCCACTCTTTCAGGGTATTCGCCTCCAATTACAACTCCATTGTGAAGAACCGGAGCGTCGCTTTCAACGATAGAGATCCTTTTGATGGTGATTTTCAGTTTGGTTTCAATATCTCAATCAGGTTCTAATTATGAAAACCAAAAAAACAGTATTCTCAACAATCCTCCTTGCTTTAGTGGTCTCCATCTGTGCTCAGTCTGCAGATACCTTGAAGATAAAGCCCTCATTTTACGAAGTCAGCGACTATGTGGATGAAAATGAGAATTGCTTGAAATGCCATGGTGAAACCAAGTATTCATACTCGGATGCAGATAGGGGAAAGACCCTTACTAAGATCATGTATCCCGACCTTATCGTGGACCGGGATGCATATTATGATGGCGTGCATCGCTCATTTATGTGCTCCGATTGTCATATGGGCGATTTCGAGGAGTTCCCACACTCCCTGGATGCCCGGATGGAGGATAATTTTGCCTGTATTGATTGTCATGGCTATGACGAAACATATGCTCAATACCATTTCGAAGTGATCGATGCAGAGTTTGCAGAAAGCATTCATAGCATTGATGGATTCTCATGCTGGAATTGTCATGATCCTCACTCCTATAAACCAAACATGCGGGATACCGAAGACATAAAAGAGGCCATACGGTTCAACAACGGTATGTGCCTGGAGTGTCATAATAATTTCAGCAATTTTATGTTGCTTTCAGACAAGGATGAGATCAATGTGGTGGAGAGTCATGACTGGCTTCCCAACCAGGTGGCACACTTCCGTTCAGTCAGGTGCATTGAATGTCATACCGAAATCAATGACTCCATCCTGGTGGCCCATAAGATCCTTCCAAAAAAGGAAGCAGTGCAACAATGCGCAGAATGTCACTCCAGGAATTCAAGGTTAATGCACAGCCTATACAAATTCCAGAGTCAGAAAGACAGGAAAGCCGGATATGTGAATAGTGTGATTCTCAACGATACTTTTGTCATCGGCGCAAATCCCAGTCCATTACTGGACGGTATTAGTGTTGTTGTATTTATACTTTCCTTCCTGGTAATATTATTCCATACTGCTTTACGAATCATCAAGTTAAGAAACTGATATGACAACCAAGAAAATTTATGTATATCCCGTTTGGGTTCGCCTATGGCACGTGCTCAATGCTATCTGTTTTATCCTACTGATCCTCACTGGTATGAGTTTGCATTTTACAACCGCAGAAGGCAACTTTATCAGATTTGATATTTCAGTGGCCATCCATAACGTGGCAGCCATTATTATTACTTTTAATTACGGCTATTTCGTCATGGGGAACATTGTCTCCTCAAACGGGAAACACTATAAAAACTGGCGAAAGAATCTGGCCACCAATCTTTGGAGACAGGGCCGGTTTTATGCATTTGGAATCTTCAAAAAAGAGCCCCATCCTTTTCCTGTAAGCGAGGACAACAAGTTTAATCCCCTGCAAAAAATATCATATGTGATTGTCATGTATTTAGGTATGCCTCTGCTGATCATTTCTGGATTGGGTCTCCTCTTCCCGGAGACCATTGCATACACTGTATTCGGTGTGAGCGGACTGTTGTTGACTGATATGCTGCATATCACCATGGGATTTGTTCTGTCGCTGTTCCTGCTAATTCATATCTATACGTGTACACTGGGTGAAAAACCATTATCCCTGTTCAAGGGTATGATCAATGGATACCATGATGCCCATGATTGAGCCTAAGTTCGGCAGGCAGGGTTTTCCGGTCAGCGAAAAACTTGATACACTCTCAGGAATATAAACAGAGATAATTGTCTTAAAGTAAACAGCGGTTAATTGACCGCTGTTGCTTTTTCTAGAAGGATCTCATATTTGTATCCGTAGCCAAAGTCCTTGTTCAGAGCAAGGATACCTTCGAGGGTCACTTTACGTCCTACTTCAAACGGTTCAATTGAAGTGGCAGTGAGGTCAAACTTGCCCTCAAATTCAGTCCCATCCTGAATATGGACCCAGTTACGCTCCATGATCGCTGCATTGTATTTCGTCACCTCTCCGTTTACCCGGATTGTTTTACCCTCATAAGCTCCTGGGTTAGAAAAAAGTTCTGAAATGGTGATGGTTCCCTCAACAGTCTCCATCTTAACATCTGACTTTTCAATGGTGACCATATTCTCATGCATGCGCTCTTGCGGTTGGTAAGAATCCTGAGGTATATTGGTTTCCTTAGGTTCATACATTGAGGAAGGATTCCCGGCAAAGAGCGCTTCAAGGAAAAGTACTTTTTCAAACGTTTTGTCAAGTTCTTTGCTGTAAAAGTCCGTCATAAGCATACCTCCCTGATAGTGGTAGGTTTCTCCCGACGTGGCTTCCATGGAGGGTACTGCCAACCAATATTCAAGGCCTTTTGCTTTTACAAGTAAATAGGTATAACTACCCACCTGCTCTACCTCTTTGACTTTTACGGTGGTAAACTCATTTGTTGAATTGCTGCTACAGCCAGCCAGGATCAGGATTACTCCTGCAATCATAAGATTTCTCACAATATTCAAGGATTTATTTCATCTCTACGATGCCAAAGAAATAAAAATCCTTTGGTTAAAAAAAACCAAAGGATTTTCAAAACAAAAAATTATATTTTAAAGCCTGCTACTTTTACTTGGATGGATCCGGATGGGCCATCAAAGCCACTTTCTCTTCATAATTAAAGGGCTTATAGGTTGGACTCTCTTCGTTGTGACATGTTACACAAACCTCCTCTGTGGGAAGAATCAACCCTTTTTTCATAGAAAGCTCGCGGTTTTTCATTACCGACACACCTTTGTACATGCTACCAGGACCGTGACAGGACTCACAGGATACCCCTTCATCAATTTTAATACTCGCTACCAGTTTGGCATCAATATGGCCAACTGTGGAGTGGCACTTTAAGCAACCGGCATCGGTCGTGGGATCAGCAATACCTTTTGCTTTGGCAATTTCCATGGATTTCTCACTACTTAATGATTTCATGGCACCGGCATGCGGACCTTTCAACCATACATTGTACTGCTCTCCCTTTGGGGCTTTGTTATGGCACATTTTGCATTTTGAAGCGCCGATATATTTAAAATTTTGGGCCAGCAGAGTACCACCTGCAAACATGGCCAGAAGGGTGAAAATAAAGGTTTTCTTGAGTAACATGACTGTAAGTTTTTAGTTAATTATGAGTTCTGTACGCTAAAATATTTAATTCTTATCAATTACACTTCAACTTTCGGGCCATTTTTCCTTGAACAGATTTAATCTATATCCATTATAAATGCGGTCATACTTAAAAGAGGGCTATCCCGCAATGAGACAGCCCTCTTTTCTAATGAGGATTTTAGGAAAATCCGTACCTCTCCTTATTTCGTGAGAACCAATGGGTAATCTTTTATGTGGGCTGAGCTCCATGTTGACTTGGTCATCTCATCATGAATCATAGAATTGGCCCCATACTTCAGTGATTTGGCATTATAACCAACCAGCCTCAGGTATGCAACCAGGTTACCACTGCCCTGACCGGTGTAGCAATATACCACAATCGTCTTGTCTGTAGGTAAGGTTTCCAAATATGCATCCAGTGCAATATCCTGCTTGGGAGTATATTGAATAGCTCCTTCAATATGCCCCGTCTCCAGATACTCATCATTTGGCCAGTAGTTAATGATGTAATAATTATCAAGATTGGCATAAACATCTCCATTAGTAATGGCTGCCGCCCCAAAACTTTCTGCAATTACTGCGTCCATACGGGCTTCAAAGATCTCCTCAGCAGTTTCAAAACCGGTGGTGAGTGTCGGCAGGTCACCTTCGGATCCCTTCTCAGTCACATCAGCAGTAAAAAAGGTTGCCTTGTCATTGCTGATGTTGGTGTTCCAGGCTGAGGAAGTTTGAACATTCCAGGAACACATCCCCCATTTCAGGGAAGAAATTTTGGTGTGTCCTTCAAGAGCCAGCAGGCAAGTCAGCCAGGCTGCAGTCTGACCTGAAGTACAAACAATTACGATGTCAGAATAATCAGACAGGTCTTCTGAATCAATGTGGGCAGACACCTGAGCTTCAGTCAGATTTACAGCGCCCTCAATATGGCCCGCATCATAATCTTCTTTTTTGCGGATGTCAATGAGATACACCTTATCGGCTGCCATCAGTCCATGGACTTGCTCTGCAGTCTTATATGACCCCATGTCGGTATTTACATAATATTTTCCATAGGGTGAATCGGTCGATTCCAGCCATTCGATGATGACCACGGCCTCATTGACTTCCGGATCGTCTTCCTTATCGCAGGAAACTACGAAAAATGAAATAAAAAGGATGGCAAGCATCCAAACTTTAGTCTTTGTCATTGTGTTCATTTTAAATATAGATTTGATTAAACATTATTATATCATTGTGTTTGTCACTTTGTTTCTGTAAACCAGGAGGCTGGCAGTTTCCCATCCACAGTGTAAGCCCCGGTGGCTTCAACCTCAAAAGTTTCCAGACTGTCCAGCCAGAGATAATACTCTGCGTTGACCAGTACCCCTCCTTCATTGCGGATATGGCAATTTGAAAAGCAGGAGGCTCCGTCTTCTACATCGGTCCTCACGGTCTTCTTCAGAATATTGTGTGGTGTAGCATAGTTGTAAGTTGGAAGCACCTCAAAATCGGAATAGGCAAGTTCCTCACCATATCCCACCCAGTTATCGGGATGGGCCAGGGTCCGGCGGACCAGGGAAAATTTGCCATCTTTCAAATCGGGGAGGGTATTCAATGCAATTTTATAATCCATGTAAGGCCCAAAGTCTTTATGACCCTCCTTGATATGACATGCTCCACAGTTGTTGTATTCCTGCGAATGACACACCTGGCACTGAAAATCCTCATAGTGCACCGTGTGATAAACATTAGAAGTTTCCTCTCCTCCATGGCAATCTTCACATTCAGGTAATTCGGTATAAGCATAACGTTGCTCCACCGGCTGACCATCCCCATGCAGTTCATGACCATCATGACAGTTCAGGCAAGTAAATTTTAGTTCATCCCTATGAAGATCCGGTTCGGCTTCAGCCCCCAGGAAAGCATGCCCGCCCCTGGAGGTATGACAGGATACACATACATTGTACCAATCCGGTGTTTTATTAAAATTATGCCCATCGGATAGTCCACCACCCGCGATGGCCGGCCTTACCAGGTGGCAATTACCACAGGTACCATGACACGTTGCACATTTTGCATTGTAACCATCTATCTGGTGTGCCGGAAGATCATCAAATTCATTAGCTCCAGCCTTACCGGCTCGCATGGCGACTGCCCTTTTCTGTCCGGTACCGTTATGCAGGCTGGTAGTAAAACCATCCGATTGTGTCTGGTGACAGGTGGCACATTTCTCCTCATGAGCCAATGAAGGAGACTTGATCCAATCGCCCGAATGAGCCTCAAGCTTGTCACCGGAATCTCCTACACCATTATGGCATCCAGTACAACCAACACCATAGTGAGCTGAAGTTTGAAAAGAATCATACCCGGTTCCTCCCAGGAAAACACGGTCATAGGGTTCA
>JAUVKN010000165.1 GCA_030596245.1 Bacteroidia bacterium
CATTAACCAATAACCATTAACCAATAACCATTAACTAAAATTATGGCAACACTTGATTGGATTGTGCTGGGACTCTTTTGTTTAGCGCTTGTTGGAATAATTTTATTGGTTTTAAAGAAGAAAAATAAGGATACTTCCGACTATTTTCTGGCCGGTCGGGATGCCACCTGGATTGCCATTGGAGCATCCATCTTTGCCTCTAATATTGGATCTGAACATCTGGTTGGACTGGCTGGTGCCGGTGCAGAGAGCGGAATGGCCATGGCTCACTGGGAAATGCATGGATGGCTGATCCTGCTTCTGGGTTGGTTGTTTGTACCCTTTTATGCCCGGAGCGGGGTATTTACCATGCCTGAGTTTCTGGAAAAACGCTATAATTCACAATCCCGTTCATTTCTTTCAATCATCTCATTGGTAAGTTACATCCTTACCAAAGTAGCTGTTACCGTGTATGCCGGAGGGGTGGTTTTCAAGGATGTGTTCAACATTGAGTATGTGACCCTCTTTAATCAGCAGATCGATTTCTTCTGGGTCAGTGCCATTGGTCTGGTTGTGCTCACCGGGATCTACACCGTCCTCGGCGGTATGAAAGCGGTACTTTATACATCCATATTGCAAACTCCCATTCTGTTGGCTGGCTCCATTGCCATCCTGGTGATCGGACTGACTCAGCTGGGAGGCTGGGGTAACCTGATGGAGATTGTCAGGTCCACCGATGTTACCTATCTTAATGATGCGGGGGAAGTGGCCTACCGGTCAACCTCCAACAGCATGGCAAATTTAATGCGCTCTCCGGGCGATCCTAATTTTCCCTGGACCGGTGTGATTCTGGGATCGGCTATTATTGGATTTTGGTATTGGTGTACCGATCAGTTTATTGTGCAGAGGGTGCTGTCAGGTCGTGACCAAAAGCAGGCCAGAAGGGGAACTATTTTTGGAGCCTACCTGAAACTGACACCTGTGTTCCTTTTCCTGATCCCGGGGATGATCGCATTCGCATTGAAACAACAGGGTACCATGGATTTCGATACCAACGATGCCGCCTTCTCCACACTTGTCAAGGATCTTCTGCCCAAAGGATTTACGGGAATTGTTGTGGGGGGCATACTTGCAGCTCTTATGAGTTCGCTCGCTTCGCTGTTCAACTCCTCATCCATGCTTTTCACCGTGGATTTTTACCAAAAGATCAAGCCAAATGCTTCAGAGAAGCACTATGTAAGGGTCGGAAGGATTGCAACGGTAGTTATTGTGATACTGGGAATCCTTTGGATCCCTGTCATGAAAGATATTGGAAAGGTGCTGTACGAATACCTCCAGGATGTACAGTCATTACTGGCTCCGGGTATTGCAGCTGTTTTCCTCCTGGGGATCATCTCCAAAAGAACCACACCATCTGCCGGGTTCATCGGATTGGTGGTAGGGTTCACACTGGGAATGCTGCGCCTCGGACTGAAAATTTTTTACGGGGATACTGTTGCAGACGGATTCATCTACCAATTGATCATTGCACCCAACTGGTTGCACTATGAGATCGCTCTTTTCTTTATCGTCATTACGCTGATGATCATTGTTAGTTTCTTTACAAAAGCCAGGGATTCAGTTGCAATACAAGGGCTTTACTTTGGCTCGGCAACAGCCGAGCAGCGGGCCATCACAAGGGCAAGCTGGAGCAAGTGGGATGTGATCAATTCGGCAATTATCATTGCGTTCATTATTGCGTTTTATATCTATTTCTGGTAATCGGAAAATTCTAATTGCATGACCTTAGAAAAACAATATTATTCTGAACACCCTAAGTTCCATGTGGCGCTTGACAGCATCATATTCGGATTTGATGAGGGGGAGTTGAAGCTATTGATACACAAACGCCGCTTTGAACCTGCCAAAGGGCAATGGTCGCTTTTCGGTGGATTCCTGAAAGCGGATGAGAGTCTTGAGGACGCCTCCAACCGGATCCTCCGGGAACTTACCGGTCTTGATAAGATCTATATGGAGGAGCTCCAGACCTATGGAGCCATTGGGCGTGATCCGGCGGAAAGGGTGATCTCGGTGGCCTATTTTGCATTGATTCCAGCACACAAATACTCAGCTACATTTTCACAACAGTATGGAGCTACCTGGGTTGGTATAAAGGAAATGCCACCACTGATCATGGACCATGATGTAATGGTGGAGAAAGCTCTTATACGATTACAGAAGATGGCTTCCTCACAACCCATTGGTTTTAAACTGTTGCCCAGGGAGTTCACCATTCCGAAGCTTCAGTCACTCTATGAGGCCATTTACCAGTCCAAATTGGATAAAAGAAATTTCAGAAAGAAAATAATCTCCATGGATGTCCTCATCAAGCTGGAAGAGAAAGATAAGATCCATTCCAGGACGGGAGCTTTCCTGTACAGGTTTGATAAAAGGACGGATGAGAAGCTGGTGGAGGGGGGGTACAACTTTACAATATCCAGAGTGTGAAAATGAGTTAGAAAGATTAAAAGTTAGAAAGTGTTATGTTGAAGAATTTGAAAGAGTTAGAAGCGTGGTTTGTAACCGGAAGCCAGCACCTTTACGGTGAAGAAACCCTGAAACAGGTAGATAAGAATTCAAAGGAGATTGCTGTTGCTCTGGATCAGAGCAACGCCATTCCCGTAAAGATTATTTTCAAGCCGGTGCTGACCACTCCGGAGGCCATACATACCCTGTGCCAGGAGGCCAGCACTGCCGAGAATTGTATCGGGTTGATCACCTGGATGCACACTTTCTCTCCTGCCAGGATGTGGATCGCCGGATTGAAATCATTATCTAAACCCTTTGTACATCTGCATACACAGTTTAACCGGGATATTCCCTGGGATTCAATCGATATGGATTTCATGAATCTCAATCAGTCTGCCCACGGTGGCAGGGAATTTGGATTTATTGGTTCGCGTCTCAGAATTGACCGAAAAGTTGTTGTGGGTCATTGGGCCAATGCAGAGGTTCAGCACAAATTGGGAGTCTGGTTAAGAGCTGCATGCGCATGGTACGACTGGCAGGGAGGAAAGGTGGCCAGGTTTGGAGACAATATGCGTGAAGTTGCAGTTACAGAAGGCAATAAAGTATCGGCTCAGATCCAGTTTGGTTATTCAGTTTCCGGCTATGGAGTGGGAGACCTGGTGGAGGTGGTAAATTCTGTCTCTAATGCTGAAATTAGTGACATGATGGAGGTTTATGAGGCTCTCTATGAAGTGTCTTCCGAAGCAAAAGAGGGTGGAAGCCTGCGTGATGCATTAAAGGAAGCTGCCCGCATTGAAATTGGAATGCGTAGCTTCCTGGAACAGGGAGGATTTTCCGCATTCACCACCACTTTTGAAGACCTGCACGGATTAGCGCAGCTCCCCGGTCTGGCTGTTCAGCGATTGATGGCTGAGGGGTACGGGTTCGGTGCTGAAGGAGACTGGAAAACAGCTGCTCTTGTAAGGGCCATGAAGGTGATGGCTATTGGGATGGAAGGTGGCACTTCGTTCATGGAAGATTATACCTATCACCTTCATCCGGATGGAATGAAGGTACTTGGTGCTCATATGCTTGAGGTTTGTCCATCCATTGGTGATGGGAGCAATCTGGAGGTGCACCCCCTTGGCATAGGCGGAAAAGCTGATCCGGCCAGGCTTGTATTTGATGTGGCATCGGGTCCAGGTGTGAATGCCTCCCTGATGGACATGGGCAACAGATTCCGCCTTCTTGTAAATCCCTGCAATGTGATTCCCGCTGATGCACCGTTGCCCAATTTGCCCGTAGCCAGGGTGGTATGGCAGCCCTATCCAAACCTGGAGGTGGCAGCTGGTGCCTGGATCCTGGCAGGTGGAGCACATCATACCGGGTTCAGTATGGCAATAACCAAAGAACACCTGGAAGACTTCTCAGAGATCGCTGGGATCGAATTTTTACTGATCGACAACGACACCACCATCTCTTCCATTAAGAAAGAGTTGCGCTGGAATGACCTCTACTATCATCTGGCGAAAGGATTGTAAAGACCCCATACTAAAAAAACAACCATGCATGAATCATTGAAGGAGAAGGTACTTGAGGCCAACCTTGATCTGCTCAGGCATAAACTGGTCATTTTCACCTGGGGTAATGCCAGTGAGAGAGATCCGGAGACGGGCCACATTGTTATCAAGCCATCCGGAATGCCCTATAATGAGATGAAGACCAGGCACATGGTGGTGCTCGATGCTGATGGAAAACAGCTTGAGGGAGATTTGAATCCATCATCCGACGCTGCTACCCATGTGGTCCTCTACCGCAATTTTAAGAACATTGGTGGAGTGGTCCATACCCATTCCGAATGGGCCACTTCCTGGTCACAGTCCGGCAGAAGTTTGCCGCCCTATGGTACGACCCACGCAGACTATTTTTATGGAGAGATCCCCTGTACAAGAGCCCTCACAAAGGAAGAGATTGAAGATGATTATGAAGTGAATACCGGCAAAGTCATCGTGGAAACCTTCAGGGACCTTGACTATGGGAGTATGCCCGGTGTTCTGGTTCATGGTCATGCACCCTTTACCTGGGGGAAAGACGGGAGGGATGCTGTACACAATGCCGTGGTGATTGAAGAGGTGGCTAAAATGGGGTTTCGTACGGAAGTACTGGGTCATCGGGATCCCATCGAACAGTTCCTGCTGGACAAACATTACTTGCGCAAGCACGGAAAGAACTCCTACTATGGGCAGAAATAACTTTTTTCCATAACACTTTTCAACTTTCGACTTTATGACTTATACAATTGGTGTTGATTACGGCACAGATTCGGTTCGGGCCCTGGTGGTAAATACACAGACCGGCGAAGAGATGGGTACTCATGTTTACAATTATCCCCGCTGGAAGGAGAGCAAGTTTTGTGATCCGTCAAAGAACCAGTTCAGGCAACATCCCCTGGATTACCTGGAGGGATTAGAGGTTTCCATAAGAGAGGCACTCAATAATTGCCCATCAGGTGTGGCAGAAAATGTGGTAGGGATCTCTGTGGATACAACAGGATCCACTCCTGTTGCCGTGAACCGGGAAGGTGTCCCTCTGGCACTTACCGTTGGGTTTGAAGAAAATCCAAACGCCATGTTTGTGCTCTGGAAAGACCACACAGCAATCAGGGAGGCTGACGAGATCAATGAACTTGCCAGATCGTGGGGAGGTGAGGATTTTACCAAATTTGAGGGAGGGATCTATAGTTCCGAGTGGTTCTGGGCAAAAGTCCTGCATCTGTTACGTGAGGATGCTGAGGTAAGGGAACAGGCCTGGTCCTGGGTAGAACATTGCGACTGGATCCCTGCAATCCTTGTGGGTAATTCCGATCCTTTGAAATTGAAGAGAAGCAGGTGTGCTGCCGGACACAAGGCCATGTGGCATGAAAGTTTTGATGGCCTTCCCCAGGAGGAGTTTTTGATGAAACTGGATCCTGTGCTGAGTGGATTGAAAGAGCGTTTGTTCAGTGAAACGTATACATGCGATGTGAAGGTGGGGGAGCTGAGTGAGGAGTGGGCCAGGAAACTTGGACTGTCCACATCGGTTAGTGTGGGTGCCGGTGCATTTGATGCACACCTGGGTGCTCTGGGTGCTGAGATCGAGCCTTATTACATGAGCAAGGTGATGGGAACCTCCACATGCGACATGTTAATCGCACCTATGGAAGAGGTTGGAGATAACCTGGTTAGAGGTATTTGCGGACAGGTGGATGGTTCTATTGTTCCGGGCATGGTTGGCCTGGAAGCGGGACAGTCAGCTTTCGGTGATATTTATGCCTGGTTTAGCAAGGTTTTGATGTGGCCACTGGAAAATGTGGTGACCAACCTGGAAGGAGTGAATGATTCCACCAAGGAGACCATCCGAAAAGAGACGGAGGAGCGTATGATAGCTGCCCTTAGTGAAGCTGCCGAAAAGATAAGCCCTGATGAAACATCACTTCTGGCCCTTGATTGGATGAACGGTCGAAGGACCCCCGATGCCAACCAGAACCTGAAAGGAGCCATTATGGGTCTTACCCTGGGCTCTGATGCCCCGAGAATCTTCCGGGCACTTGTTGAATCCACTGCTTTTGGCGCAAAAATGATCGTGGACCGATTTGTAGATGAAGGAGTGCGCATCGACGGTATAATTGCATTGGGTGGAGTAGCCAAGAAATCACCGCTGGTGATGCAGATCGTTGCCGATGTGATCAATAAGCCCATTAAGGTAGCCAGCTCTGAGCAGGCTGTTGCACTGGGTAGTGCCATGGCAGCGGCTGTGGTAGCCGGAGTTCACAATACCATACCGGAAGCCCAGGCTGCTATGGGTGGGGGATTTGAAACTGAATACCATCCCAATTCTTCCATGGTTTCAGTATACGCAGACCTCTATGATCGCTATAAGCGTTTTGGTCAATTTGTGGAGAAGGAGACCGGCAGGTAGCAGAATTCTATACCATCCGGAAACAATTTTACTATATTTGTCAGAAAGGTAATAATTGCCATTATGATGCGTACAATCCTATCCATATTTATAATTTTCCTGTGCCAACTGGTTGTTTTCGGACAATCGGCTGAGGAAAATGTGATCCGCATGAAGCAGCAGGAAGGCAATTCAGCAAAGGAATTATCTGCTGAAGTGAAGGAATCGTCTGCTGAAGAGGAGGGGAACTCAGGTTCCTGGAACCTATCGGTTGGAACAAGCTTCTCCTACTCCAGGGGCTTTGGATCAGGCATGATGTACTATACGGCCCCCATGTATACCATGCCATTGAATAATCGTTGGGCATTGCACGGAGGGATGATCGCATCACACTACCAGGGATTGAACAACACCTTTACCGGTGAAACCTTATTGCCCAACTCCTTTTCCAGCATGGCACTTTTTGTAGCTGCTTCCTATCAGATGAATGACCGGCTTATTTTGCATGGAACAGGTGTAAAGCAACTGGTTTCAGCCCCAGCCTCTCCTTTTACACCCTATCCAATGGATAATCTGTCCATGGGAGCTACCTACAAATTGGGTAACAATTTTACGATTGGAGCAACCATACACATGAACAATGGTGGTGGCTATTATTCCTCACCATATAACAGAACCAGCTTCCAATCTCCCTTTTTCTGGTAAAAATGGCCATCCTGATCGCGTCCCTGGCCCCGGTTTTCATCATCCTTTTTTATATCTATTTCAGGGATAAACATGAGAAGGAACCCCTGGGCCTGCTCATCAAATCGGTATTGGTTGGTATGCTGGTAGTGATCCCCATTGTGTTCGTAGAACGTCTCCTTTTTGCAATCATGCCACCCTTTGAAAAAGTTGCATCTGCTGCCTATCATGCATTCCTGGTGGCAGGAACCACCGAGGAGCTGTTTAAGTTCCTGGCCCTCTATTTGCTGGTTTGGAAGAGTCCCAATTTCAATGAGAAATTTGACGGGATCGTCTATGCCGTCTTTGTTTCATTGGGTTTTGCCGCTGTTGAGAATGTTTTGTACGTACTGGATAGCGGATATCACACCGCAATTGTCAGGGCCATCACAGCAGTTCCGGCTCATGCCCTGTTTGGGGTTACAATGGGCTACTATCTGGGGATTGCCCGTATGTATTCCGAGATTCGAAAAGAGTACCTGAGAAAAGCCTTGCTGATCCCCATTGTGCTGCATGGGATCTATGATTTCATACTGATGGTGGAGGTGGGCTGGCTCCTTACACTATTTGTACCCTATGTGATCTATCTTTATGTGGTGGGTATGAAAAAGATGAAGGTCCTCTCCGATGCTTCGATCTTCAAACCGCCAGTGGAGGAGGAGTAACCAGTCTCCTTAATATTACCCCTGGAACTGAGGAATCCAATCTCTTTTTTACTATCTTAGGTAAGCCATAATTCAACTTATGATTCAAAAATTCCTAACCATCATTACAGCTGGTATCATGCTCTCCGGCTGTGCCTCCAGGGAGGGGCTCCATCAAATAGGTGAATTCTTTCCGGAAAATGAACGATTCTGGGAGGTGATTCCCAGAGAGACCATGGTTGAAAAAATTGGGATCGCATTTGAATTCACCGAGGGTCCCGCCTGGCATCCCGATGGGTACCTCATATTCAGTGACATTCCCGCCAATACGATTTACAAATGGACAGGTAAGAAGTACCGGGTGTTCAGACATCCCAGCAACAATGCCAATGGATTGCTGGTTGAACCCGACGGCTCAGTGCTTGCCTGTGAACATGGTTCAAGGAGCCTGACCAGATTTTCTAAGGAAGGGGAACTAACGGTCCTGGCTGACCGGTATAAGGGAAGAAGACTCAACAGCCCAAACGATCTTTGTAAGGCATCTGACGGAGCTATCTTTTTCACAGATCCGCCCTGGGGATTACCGGAGAGGGATGATGATCCGGATAAGGAACTTCCGTACAATGGAGTGTTCCGATGGCATCAAGGCAACCTGACACTTATTGACAGCACACTTTCCTGGCCCAACGGGATAGCCCTCTCCCCCGATGAGAATTATTTATACGTTGCCAATATGGAAATCACAAAGGTGAACGGTGAAGATCAGTATCAGGTATTCTGGTTGAGATATACCCTCGATGCTGCTGGCCGGGCGTCTGACAAGACCATCTTTTTTTCTGCTACTGACACTTCCCTTCCGGGCGGACCGGATGGACTGAAGGTGGATAAATTTGGAAATCTCTTTCTCACTGGTCCGGGAGGGATCCTTGTGGTAGATCCTGAGGGGAATCACCTGGGGACAATTGGGATTCCCATTCCCGCCACCAACCTCTCTTTCGGACCAAGAGAGAAGGAACTATTCATCACGGCAAGAGCTACTGTCGTAAGGATTACTTTAAAATAACGACATACCTGAAGATTACATGTATAAACCTGCGGACCATATTCTGATCATTTTTGGTGCTTCTGGTGACCTTACCAGGCGCTATCCCTGTAAAAACCTGGCTGATGACGGACTTTATTGTGAACTATAATGGAAAGACGCAGACACTATATCTATCCGGACAGGGATTCGCTCGTGGCAGCCTTCGTATGCGAAGTTGGCAAATTTCTCAAGGAGAGCGCAGGATTGGAAAGGCCTG
>JAUVKN010000213.1 GCA_030596245.1 Bacteroidia bacterium
GTGAAAGCACCTGAACTTCACAAAAATCCTGATGAAAAGCTTCTTTTGTGTGACACAAAACTGGAATTCTTTAGAAACAGGGATAATTTATTTGACGGTTGATCAAGGGAGATTCATACATGGTTTTTATATATTGATCTAAAAAGGAGTACATTAGGTAACTTAGCAATAAAATATTCCGTACAATCTCTTAAAATGGAGTAATCATGAAAAGGCTTGTAATCATATTGATTCTGTTGCCTGTAATATCTTCAGCAACAGTTCTTGCACAATCGGCCAAACAATGCTACAAGGCCGGCGATGAGTTTTACAAGTCAATGAACTTTGACGAGGCCATTGAACAGTACAAAAGGGCCATTGAGCTGGATCCTGATTTCGAAAAGGCTTATATACGCCGTGCCATGTCATATTCGAAAATAGGGGATCATGCAAGTGCAGCGGCTGATTATGACCGGGCAATTGTCTTTAATGAGAAGGATGCTGACCTTTTCTATTTTTCCGGATATGAGTGGCATCTTCAGGGAAAAAACAACATAGCACTTTCAAAGCTTAGCAGGGCCATCGATATAAAAGCTAAATTTTTGGAAGCCTACCAGGTGAGGTCTGTGGTAAATATAGAACTTGAGAAATACGACCAGGCACTTGAGGATTGCAAAAAGTGTCTGAAACTGAAAGAGGATGAAAAGGGATATTACAACCTTGCTCAGGTTTATGAAAAGCTTGAGATGTATAATGAAGCAGAGCAGGCTTATCTGAAATCCATAGAAAAGAACAAGCGGGTCGCAGGGACCCATTATTCCCTGGCCCTTCTCCAATATAAACGCCTGAAATATGGTGCTGCCAACAATTCAATCAATCAGGTCCTTAATCTTGAACCAAAAAATCTGGACGGAATATTACTACAAAGTCAGATACTGGCTGCCCAGGGTAACTTTCCAAAGGCCATTGAGGTGCTGTCCATGGCCTCTATCGATTACCCCGATGAGGCTTTGATCTTTTTGTACCGGGGTGATATCAACGCCTTGATGAACCAGGCAAGTTATGCAATCATTGATTATTCGAGGGCGATCGAATTAAATCCCGATAATGCGGAAATCTATTATAAGCGGGCGGGAGCATATGAAGCGATCAGGGATTACAAGAAGGCCCTGGTGGATTATGAGACATTGCTGGCCATGTCGAAGTACGATGGCACAGCCCAACGATTGCACGAGCTAGCCACTCTGCGTATGTTTGAGTTGAATAGAGAGGAACACAAGCCCAGGGTAGTATTGAAGGATCCTGTGGTTAAGAGTGGAAATATGATAGATATTCCCAGGGAGATCACTGTAATAAACCTCACGGGGATTGTGGAAGATGAGAGTGCCATCAGTACTTTGCAGGTAAATGGCTTCACTGTTCCGGTAGAAAAAACCGAGGAAGGATATCAGTTTCTGGTAAGTGTGAATTTGAACACTACTGATCAGATTACAATTCAGGTATCGGACATATACAACAATGCTGAAACAGCCATATTCCCGATCAGGCGAACAGAAGTGGATGCTCCTGTTGTGCAGATGATTGCACCCTATGGATCGGAAAATAACATACTCTATCTGGATAACAATGATCCCCAAATCTACATTGAAGGAAGGGTTGAGGATGAGAGTACTATCTCAAGTATATATGTGGAAAGCGTACTGGCCAGTTACATACCCAGTGACTTGAATCCCTCGTTCACAGCGCTGGTAAATGTTGAGAACAAGAGCAAAATCATGGTCCTGGTTGAAGATGAATATGGCAATAAATCGGAAATCTTATATACACTGAACCGGGATGCACAGGCCTTTGGAGATAATCCGATGGGAAAGACATGGGCAATTTTCATAGAGAATTCCGACTATGAATCATTCGCCAGCCTGGAGGGTCCAACCAAAGATATCACCATGATGAAAGCTGCCCTGGCCAGGTATCAGGTCCATAATACCATTCATAAAAAGAACATGTCCAAGGTGGATCTCCAGAGATTTTTCTCCATTGAGCTGCGGGACATGATCAGGAGCAACAGGGTTAATTCCATCCTGGTTTGGTATGCTGGTCACGGAAAATATGTCAATGAGAGTGGCTACTGGATCCCAATTGATGCAAACCGGGATGATGAATTTACATATTATAACATCAATGCACTGAAAGCATCCATGCAATCTTACCCCGATTTTCTGAGCCACACCCTGGTCATTACTGATGCCTGTGAATCGGGTCCCAGTTTTTATCAGGCCATGCGATCGGGCATTGTGGATCGCGATTGTAATGATTGGGAGTCAACCAGATTCAAATCCTCTCAGGTATTTTCATCGGCGGGATACGAGCTGGCGGTTGATGACAGTCAGTTTACCCGGACGTTTGCCAACGTGCTCATCAATAATCCCAGCAACTGTGTTCCCATCGAGAACATCGTGCAGAAGGTAACCTCTGCTGTTGTGAATAGCAACCAGCAAAAACCCCAGTTTGGAAAAATTGCCGGACTGGAAGATGAGAATGGCACCTTCTTCTTCATTCCGAAAGACTATTAAAATGGTCCATTGTCGTAATGATCAAACCATTCGTCTACCAAGGTTCAGACGGACGGTTTTTTTATGGATTGGACTCCTCTCCCTTTCCACGTATGGTCAGCAGCTCTTTTTCGACCAATTTTCGGTTTCAGAAGGATTGGCACAGTCCACTGTCTATAAAGTGATACAGGATAAGAATGATATTTTCTGGATGGGTACAGATGCAGGTGTATCAAGGTTTGATGGATTGGAGTTTACCAACTTATCTGCTGAGGATGGCCTTTCGGCCAACGGAGTAAGAGCCATCAGTGAAGATGGTCATGGTAATATTTGGTTCGGTCATACAGGTGGAGGAGTATCACGGTACAATGGTCAGGAGTTTGAAGTACTCGAAAAACAGGAGATAACCCTTAACTCAGATGTTACTTCCATACTCCTGGATTCTACTGGTCACCTATGGCTCACCACTGGTGGATCGGGGGTCATTGAAATTATAAATCCTGAAGCTCCCCTGGACCAGCTTAATATGCGACAGTATTCCGGTCATGAGCTTTCAGACAGGGTTTTCGGCGGTTTCGTGGATGAAAAGGGAGTGATCTTTTTCGTGGCGGATCCCAATGTTAAAGTTTATAACAGGGATAGTTCCCGGTTTGACAATATGTTGCTGAATGGGATCCCACAGTATTATGCCACTACAACCATTCTGGTAGACACCAGGGGAAGTATATGGTTTGGTAAATATAATGGGGGCCTTTACCGCTATGATCCGGATCGGGATGATGCAGAAATGTATGACCTGATCAAGGCCGGTCTCACCTCTAATTGGGTTAGTACACTGTTTGAAGATAAAGGGGGCAATATCTGGGTGGGTACATGGGGTGGTGGTATGGTAAGAATCGGTCCGGAGAATCACCTGGATCTGTATAGCAACCGCAATGGGTTACCGGATATGAAGATCCGAAGCATCATGCAGGACAGGGAAGAGAACATCCTGGTGGGTACACATGAACATGGCCTTTGTGTATACAAGGGGGATCATTTTATCTCCTATTTTCAGGAGGATGGATTGATCAATCCTCAGGTGCTCTCCATCCAGCAGGCGGCCAATGGAGATCTCTGGTTTGGGACCAATGAGGGAATTTCAATTCTTGAGCAGGGTTCCGGGGGTGATAAGTTTACAGAATTTAATAAGCTGAAGGGTGTAAGGATCATGTTTTTGAAGGAGGATCGGAACGGGACCATGTGGATTGGTTCTTTGAACCAGGGCGTTTACAGCTATGATAAGAGCGGGAGGTTCTTTTATGATCCGCTCATAAACAACAATATTAAATTGCAGGTGACGGCCATGGATATTGACGGGGACAACAACCTCTGGGTGGGAACCATGGATGGTGTAGTATTTTTTGAAATCGACAGCAGGAAGGTGGCCCGGCTTTCACAGGTAGACGGATTGAAAGGAAATGATATCTCTTCAATCTTTGCCGATTCAAAAAACCGTATCTGGGTGGGTTCCGCAGGAAAGGGGATCACCGTAATTGATGGGAGTACATTTGAACTATTGGACCTGGAATATGATTTCACACCCAAATGTTTTGCGGAAGACAAGGATGGCCAAATCTGGATCGGTACCGAGGGGAGGGGATTGATCCAGTATGATCCGGTGAAGGAAAATGTGGTAAGAACCTTTTCATTGGAGGATGGCCTGTTGGCCAATCTGATCAACCAGATCAGCTGTGACAGGTTCAACAATATCTATGTTGGCACCAACAAAGGATTGAATAAATATGTCCGAAAGGAGGAGAAGGTATATGCGTTTACTCCCAGGAGTGGTTTTGTGGGTATTGAAACCAAGGATAATGCTTCGTTTGTGGACCAGGATGGAAACATCTGGTTCGGGACAGTACGGGGAGTAACCAGGTACAATCCTTCCGGGGAGACCGGGAATTGGAAAGAGCCATTGACCCATATTACAGCAATCCAGGTAAATCATGAAAATTATCCCCTTGCCGGTGGCTTAAGTTTATCCCACAAACAGAACTCGCTTATATTTGAGTACCGTTGTATTACCCTGAATCCCGATGCAGTACAATATCAGATTATGCTTGAGGGAGTGGATATGGAGTGGCGTGAACCAAATACCCAGACCAGTGCAACCTATCCGGCATTGCGACATGGCAGATATACTTTTCTTGTCAGGGCAAAAAGCAGTGCCGGGGTCTGGAACTCCGAGCCTGTTACCTTTCAATTTGTGATCAGGCCTCCTTTTTACCTCACCTGGTATTTTATTATGGCATCAATTTTTGCTGTCGGCCTGGTAATTTTTACTTACATCAAGATCAGGGAAAGGGCACTTAAAAGAGAAAACTCCATTCTTGAGGAGAAAGTGCGCGACAGGACTGCTATTGTGGTGGCACAGAAAGAGGAACTGTCCCAGAAGAATAAGGATATAACCGATAGCATCAGGTATGCGAAAAGGATACAGTTTGCAATCCTGCCGGAGAAGTCACCCTTCCCGGATACTTTTATCCTGTTTAAACCTAAGGATATTGTCAGTGGCGATTTCTACTGGTTCACAGAGGTGGGCGATAAGGAGTTCTTTTCAGCAGTAGATTGTACCGGTCATGGAGTGCCAGGAGCATTTATGTCGATTATCGGGCATAACTCCCTTACCAAAATAGTCAGGGAGTATGGTATTCTTGAACCTGGAAAGATTCTTACCCAATTGAATAAAGAGGTGCTGGGCACACTTCATCAGCGTAGTGATTCGGGCGATGTATATGACGGAATGGACCTGGCTCTTGCCGCCTATAATCGGAAAGATGGGATCCTGGAATACTCCGGAGCTTTCAATCCGCTCTACCTGATTCGTGATGGGGAGATCCTGGAAACCAAAGCAGATAAGGTTTCCATCGGTCGTTCTTCTCTAAGCACGGATGTAGAATTCACCAACCACCGTATTGAGATAAAAAAGGGGGATACTGTTTATCTTTTCTCAGATGGTTATGCGGATCAATTTGGGGGGGAACTGATGAAGAAATTTAAGTATAAAAAGCTTAAAGAACAGTTCCTCAGAATTCAACCCGAAACCATGGCGAATCAACGTTCCATAATGGATCAAACCATTGAACAGTGGAGGGGTGATGTGGAACAGTTAGATGATATATTGGTAATCGGACGGAGATTCTAAAGCAGGGCTTCCAGTTTGCTGACAATCGTATTTTTTGGAACGGCTCCTACCTGTTTATCAGCAACATCTCCGTTTTTGAAAAAAAGAATGGTCGGGATATTCCTGATTCCGTATTTTGCAGTGATACCAGGATTACTATCCACATCAACCTTTGCAACTACTGCTTTTCCTTCATAGTCAACACCAACTTCTTCTACGATGGGTCCTACCATACGGCAAGGGCCACACCATTCAGCCCAAAAATCAACAATTACAGGTTTATCTGCTTTCAATACCAGTTCCTCGAAGTTGCTATCAGTTGCTTCTAATGCCATGGTTTAATATTTATGATGAGTGTTTAAATTTTGAACAAAATTATAAAAAAATCAATTACGCAAGAATGAAATCAAATCCAGTGCTGTTTTGCAGGTAATCCATAAATTCATCGGTTAGCACCACATGTCTTTTTCGTGAAAACAGGTTGACTTTTGTATTGGTTTCAGGATCATGGATCCGAAACTTGAGGATCTTTCCGTTTTCATTCACGGTATAACGTTCAAATGTTTCGATAAGTTCACGGGAAACCTGATTAATTTCAACTGAAATATCCACCGACCTCACCAGTTTCTCCCTCACATCGGCCAGCATATGCACCATTTTAATTTTCAGAGAGTATATTTTTCGGTTGGGCTCTTCGCGAGGACTCCATTTATTCACAGTGGCTCGTATCATCAGGGCTACATCCGGACTGAAATATTGTTTGAAGTTCACATAATCGTCATTTTTCAATCGAAGATTATACGTGTCTGTGTAGTCCTCCAACTGTGCGAGCAGGTATGGCTTATTCCTCCACTGGTCGACACCATCTCTGACGGTTTTTACCATTCCGCAGAAGATTATATCTTGCCCGGTGAATTGCTGAAGGTCGCTGAGTTCATGCAATGTATTGGGACAGAATGAATCAATTTCTAATTTATAGCGGTCCAGTGGGTGAGAGGTCAGGTAAATACCAATAAGTTCTTTCTCCCGCTTGCATTTTGTTGTGCTGTCCCACTCCATCACATCGGGAGGCTCAGGTTTTGAAATTGCAATGGGGCTTATCTCTCCAAACAAGTTCTGTTGCGGCGTGTCTCGCTCATACTGGATCTTATTGCCGAACTTTATCAGCTGTTCAATGAAAGTTGCCTCCTCCTCTTCCACTGTATCCAGGTACTGGCTTCTTGTAATCAAATCGAAGCAATCCAGAGCTCCTGCCACTGCCAGACCTTCAAAATTCTTACGGTTCACCTGTCGCAGGTCGTTTCGCTCAACAAAATCGTAAATGTCTTTGAACGGCCCGCTGGCAATGCGTTCATCAATTATGCTTTTCACTGCATTTTCACCTACGCCTTTAATGGCCCCCAGGCCAAACCGGATGTCGCCATTGTTATTCACAGTGAATCTCACGTTGCTTTCGTTGATGTCCGGGCCAAGCACCGAGATAGACAATCTCCTGCATTCATCCATAAATTGACCGATCTTTTTGATATCGGCAATGTTCCTGCTCAGAACAGCGGCCATAAATTCGGCAGGGTAATTGGCTTTCAGGTATGCGGTCTGATAGGATACATAGGCATAACAAGTGGAGTGGGACTTATTGAAGGCATACTGTGCAAAAGCTTCCCAGTCCGTCCAAATCTTCTCAATCTTCTTTATTGGAATTCCGTTCTTGGTG
>JAUVKN010000137.1 GCA_030596245.1 Bacteroidia bacterium
TTCTATCTTGCGCAGGAGCTCGCCGGGAAGAAAATATGGTACACTGCACCGGAATACCAGATTCTTGACAACTTCGGCAATCATATTGACAATACCCTGGGTAAAGATGGCAATAGAAGGGCCGGAAGTCTATATGATCTGATTCCTCCCGATCCTCAAAATGCAAAAGGGCCCATGGAGTGGAACTCGGCTGAGATCATCTCCTATGAGGGTACCATTGCCTACAGAATGAATGGAGAGACTACGTTGGAATTCCATCTGTGGACCGATGAGTGGAAGGCGATGATAGCCGATAGCAAGTTTCCCGATTTCAATCCCGATTTTGCCGATGTGGCAAAAACAGGATTTATCGGATTGCAGGACCATGGCCATGCGGTCTGGTTCAGTAACATCAAAATTAAGGAGCTGTAGTTCTGTTAGAATTGCATTTCCCAGTTACAATGGAGGAGGGTGTATCAAAAGGTACACCCTCTTTTTTTGTCATACCCAGTCGTTGCTTAAAAACTTTTCTTCGCAAACTTTTGTAGGCTTCCTCCCGGGTATACTAAAAAAAGCAGTGTCTAATTGGTACCTCTATTGAAAACACATGACTTGATAACCAGGGGTTGGTGCTAATAAATAAAGGGCTGTCCTCTTTTTGTTTCGAACGGATATATAAAAAAGGGGCCTACAAATATTTACGAAGTAAAGATTTTAAGCCCCGTTTTAGATATGCTGAAGAAAAAAAAGAGGTGATTAAAGAACCACCCCCTCCATGGATTTTTCCAGTTCACGGGCATGGGTCAGAAACTCCTCCAGACTCATCTCCTTGAAGAAAAGGAGCCCATGGGTGGTCCTCACCCTGGCGCTCTTATGCTGGTAAAAATAGTTCTTACCTGTCAATAACTGGACTGTTTTAAGTTGTTCCACCCAGATTCTCTTGGTAAGGTCACTGAATTTCCCATCGTGCTGGTAGCTGGGAAAAGAGGCATCCACCTGGCTCAGATAACTATTGGTAAATGCATCTTCCATTATCCCCATAGCATTCAGCGAAACCGGTACAATACAGTTGATCTCTGCCGGATGGAACCGGTACCACACATTTCTGTAACCCCAGATCCTTAGTTTGGAAAGGTCCTCTTCCTCGCTCCACATCTTAAGCGCTTCTGCAATCACCTGTAGTACTTTATAGTGCGTATCAGGTCCGCTGCCCTCCGGATCGAACGCCAGGCTCACCACTGTAGGCCGAATCTGCCTTAATTCCTCGAGAATGGGTTGCACATCCCGATCCCGTTTGGGCTGTTCTGTAAAAACATCTCCCGTATAGAAACCAAGTCGCAAGTGGTGAACATTCTTCGTCTGAATCCCGAAGTAAGCCCAAACCAGTTCCTCTTCAAATTCACGGATCATCCCCTTCAGCTTCTGAATGTCAGAAAGGTTGATTTCGCCATCGTAACTCTTTTTCAGGATCATCATGATGTTGTTGATCTCATCCCTGAGTTGATCGATACTTTTCACACCATACAAGCCCACAATGTCCCTTACCAGGCGATGTGCCAGCCCCCTGCGACGTTCATACTCCTCTCCGGACGCCACCTTTAGCAGGTAATGGTTCACATCCTTATCGCGTTTATACTGGTACCCCGTCTTAAAAAAATCGGGATAATTCGTCATCTGTATCTGGCCATTATCCAGGAAGTTTTTGGTATCTTCCAGTGCTTCAATAACAAATCTGTTAGTCACCGCTGTAAACCCGGAAGTCAGGATTGAGAAATAACTGGTATTGGTACTGTTTCTTACGAGCCGGTGGACATGCGGATTGATCCCAAGCATGATGTCATCGTGATGGGGTCCGGTATGGTAATAGACCTGGTTCTGTTCCCGAACCATCCCCTTCTGGAACTTCTCTTCAGTGGAAGCAATTACAGAAGTAACTGTATCTTGACCCAGGTTGGGGATCATCTTGCAATACCGGTCCGCCTTCAGATCACTCATGGTGAGGTGGTGACCATATTTTTCCAATTTCGTGCAAAGATCAATTACAGCCCGGTCTGTTTTCTCCTGTGTCCAATCTCCTTCCTTATAATATGCATCCACCGAAGCCTGCAATCCGGTTGCTGCACTGGTGGTCAGATAAAACCTGGCATGCTCCAGTTTGGAAAGAACACTGGCTGGATATAGGTTAGATGGTTTCTGCTCGAGTGCCTCACGCACCACAGTAGCCTTGGCCTCTCCGGCAGCAAAAATAAGGGCCACAGAATCCGGATTATACGTAATGGTTTCCAATCCTATGGTAATCACCAGCCGGTTCCTGGAAATCTCAATTCCGCCAAGATCTGAAGCAGCTACAGCCTGCGTCTCAAAATTTGTTTTGGTCATCCGGGTTGTTGAGTAGTGATCGGATCCCCTGACATTGAAAGCAATGTGTCCGTCCGGTCCAATTCCCCCCAGGAAGAAACCAATGCCTCCTTTGTCCCTGATGCGCTGCTCATAATCGGTACACCAATTATCAATAGCGAAAATAGATTGTTGCTGATGCTTCTCAAAATGACTTTTTGGCTCACGGTAGCGCAGTGAAAGATCCACCACGTTGTCGGGAAACACCTCCGAAAAGTGACACCCCCCTACCAGTGGAATAGTATCAGAATTGATCAACAGGGCGTTTTTCTCATCTAAACCAAATCCTCCAATATAATACTTCTTCACATAGTTATAGAAACTGTTGTGCTGACGCGAGCTAATGGGATAGAACTCATCGATCTGAACAAACTGGAGATTCTTCAGGGAAGGTTTGCCCATATCAGAGATGCCATACTTACTGCGAAGCTCCTTTACCTTTTTATTTTCCCAGTTTTCCAACATATGAGTGGTCCACTTGATAAAATACTCAGGGGTTTTCCCGGTAGGCAGGCTGATCACCCCGTTGGGATTCTCACTGGCCCACTCAAGAAACCGCAACGCGGTCAGCAATCCCATCAGGGGGAAGTTCTCCACCACAATGTAGGGGAGGTGGGTATTAATTTCTGGGGAACCTGATATTTTGTAAAATGCCGACTCAACTTTTGATGTGAAATTCATTGGATTAGAATATAGTAAACGTGTAACAAAATAGGAGAATTGTAAAAGTATTCATTTTGCAATTCTTATTCAACGATTCCGGGGTAAATTAAAAGAGATGAAAGCGGGCAGAAACATCAACCATAGAGATCCTCAATGTCGGTTTTCACCAGTCCGGTCATCAACTCGGCCAGTTTCCCGGTAACCGCTTTGAAATACTTCTCTCCTTTCTCTCTGGTAGCCTTCCTGGGATCTCCTATTCCCGTATCGTCGGTGGTCCTGGTCCACTTTCGTTCTGTCCATGCCCACGATTCGTTCAATGACTCCACTGTAAAACTCCTCGCTTCACCACTACCCGCCTGGTCCAGTGGTAAAACATGTTCGGGCCATGCATACAACATCAGGCTCGTCTCCATTTCGTCTGCATGGTCGCCCGAATGCTCAAAAATGGTACCCTTGTCCACCGACTGGTACCAATTGCAGGTGGAGATAAACATATCGGGAAACTGACGGCCAACCTCCCTGATCATCTGTTTGAAGTCGTTACCCCCATGACCGTTCACGATCAAGAGTTTAAGAATCCCATGATTGTCGAGACTTTCCACCAGGTCCTCCAGGATGGAGTGCTGGGTAGAAGGATGGAGGTTCAGGGTAAGCTTGATATCGTGTTGTCCGGTGTTTACACCCACAGGTATTGTGGGCAGCACGATTACCTTTGCATTCTTCTCCCACGCCAGCCTGGCTGATTCGTTCACCAGTACATCCGTCTCAAAGTTATCGGTTCCATAAGGCAGGTGATAATTATGTGCCTCGGTGGCTCCCCATGGCAGGATGGCAAGCTGGTAATCCTGGTCTTTAACACTTGACCAGTGGTTTTCTGATAATATGTACGGTCTCATAATGCAGGTTACAATAAAGGACAATTTGAATCTCCTCGCCGCAAGCAGCGGGGAACCGAGTTTTTACGAGCTCGACGCAGTCAATGCGCTCGCAGGATTCAAATTTAGAAAATAATTGTAAAGAAATTTACATCCCAACTGTAATTGTATATTTTTACATATCATCAAACTACAAATCAATGAAACCATGTAAGAATATTCTGATCACCATTATTTTAGTTGTAATTACAGTCTCTGTAAATGCACAAACCAGCTCCGGTCAAAAATCTGCGGCCTTATCCATGGCAACCCCTGTAAGCGTGGGTATCTCTCCGGAAAGATTAAACCGGATCGATGCGATGTGCAAAGAGTCTGTGAAAGACGGGGATCTGCCTGGCATTGTAGCCCTGGTGGCACGAAATGGTAAAATTGTATTGCACGAGGCGTATGGGATGGCTGACAACCAGTCAAACCGAAAGATGAAAAAAGATGACATTTTCCGAATAGCCTCACAGAGTAAAGCTATTACATCTACAGCTGTAATGATACTATGGGAAGAGGGGAAATTCAGGTTGGATGATCCTGTTTCAAAGTACATACCCGGGTTCATGGATCCCATGGTTTTGAAATCTTTCACTTACAAAGACACGAGTTATATCGCCGAACCCGCTAATAAGGAGATCACCATCCGGCATTTGCTCACACATACATCGGGTGTTGGTTATGGTGTGATCGACGGAGATGAGCGTTTCAGGATGATCTATCAAAAAGCGGGGATCACAGATCTCTTCACCACCGAAAACATCAGCATTGAAGAGAGTGTGAAGAAACTGGCCAAACTGCCTCTGCATCATAACCCTGGTGAAAAATTTACCTACAGCGAAGGTCTTGATGTGTTGGGATATTTCATTGAAATTATTTCGGGGATGCCTTTTGATAAGTTTTTAAGAGAGCGTCTGTTTGATCCGCTGGGTATGGATGATACATGGTTTTACCTGCCCGACTCAAAAGCAGACCGGCTGGTTGCTGTGCAAAAAAAGGAAAACGAAACATGGGTTCGCTACCCGGTCACTTTTTACGATACAAATTATCCCATCAAAGGCGCCAAACAATTCTTCTCCGGGGGGGCAGGCTTGTCCAGTACGGCAAAAGATTATGCGACTTTTCTTCAAATGTATTTGAATGGCGGCGAGTTGAACGGAGTCAGGATCTTAAGCAGAACCACCGTTCAATCCATCATGGGCAACCAGGTGGGGGAACTGTGGGGAGGAGACGGGGAGTATTACGGCCTGGCTTTTGGTGTAATTGACTCCGGAGGCCAGGATGCTGGAGGCCGGGGCAGTAAAGGCACATTCTCATGGGGTGGTTATTTCAATACCCAGTATTTTGCCGATCCGGCAGAACAGACCATCGGCGTCATCATGAAGCAAACACAGGGCCCTGTAAATGATGACACCGGCTGGAGATTCCAGTTGCTTGTCAACCAGTCCATTGATAATTGATGATTGATGATTGATGATTGATGATTGATGCAATAATTGAAAAAATATGATGCACGCAAACGAAGATCACCCCGTAAACTTTTCAAGAGTTGTTCTTACTATTTTACGCCTGTTGGTGGGATGGCATTTTTTATACGAAGGGATATCCAAACTCGCCATACCCGGCTGGTCCAGCTCTGCCTATTTAATGGAATCCAAATGGCTTTTTTCCGGATTCTTCCATTGGATCATTTCCAGTCCTACAGCAATGGCTGTTACCGATTTTATAAATATCTGGGGATTGATACTGATTGGCCTGGGTTTGTTTTTAGGCCTTTTCACCAGGTTAGCCAGTATTTCAGGCATCCTGATGCTCCTTCTATATTACATTGCAAATCCACCCTTTGTAGAGTCAAGTCTGCCCAGCTATGGACAATATTTCATTGTCAATTTCAATTTGATTGAAGCCGGTATTCTACTCCTGTTTGCATTGTTAAGGAGAGAGTACCTGTGGAGCATTGATCGTATAATCAAAGGAATATTTCAAAGGAAGAAGGAGAAGGTGTTTCCTCCTGAAGAAAATAGTGAATCGGACGTAAACACCCGGAGAGAATTACTCAAAAATCTTGCCTCAATACCTGTTTTAGGGATTGCGTTTTTTGGGATGGCAAAAAAGAGTGGATGGTTAAGTTTTGAGGAGGACAATTTAAAAAAGACAGATGCCACTACCAGCGCCACACTAATGCGGGCGAAAATGTGGGACATAAGCGAACTGAAAGGGAAAGTACAGAAAGGAAAAATTAAACATGTGGAGATGAGCAGAATTATTCCGGGAGGGAACCTGGTGGCTGGTTTTGCCCATGCCCGGGATTTGATTTATGTGTCGAATATGATCAAAAATTACTTTACCGATGAGAAGGTGATTGAAACCCTGTGGCTGTATGAAGCGTGTGGTATCAACACCATCATTTTCAGAACTGATGAACAGACCATCAGAATACTGGAAAAGTATTGGCAAAGAGGTGGGAAGATTCAATGGATTGCACAGACATATCCGAAAGATGATGATCTGTCGAACATTCAGCTAGCTATTGATACAGGAGCTGTAGGAGCTTTTGTGATGGGGAATATTGCAGATAAGCTGGTTTTCGAAAATCGTTTGGAATACCTGGCAAAGCCCATCGAATTTATCAGAAGTCAGGGTTTAATCGCCGGAACAGCTGGCCATGCGATCCAGGTACCCATGGCATGTGTGGAAAATGGGATTGATACTGATTTCTTTATGAAAACTTTTCATCATGACAAATACTGGTCAGCCATACCCTCTGAAAACCGAAATGAATTTATGCATGACCTGGGCAAAGGCAGTCTGGATCGAAATCAATTTCATGATAATAGCTGGTGTGCTTCGTCAGAGGAGGTGACCGCCTTTTTTAAAAAATCAACAACGCCCTGGATTGGCTATAAAGTGCTTGCTGCAGGAGCCATTCAACCAGAAGATGGATTTAAATACGCCTTTGAAAATGGTGCGGACTTTATTTGCGTGGGAATGTTTGATTTTCAGGTGATTCCAAATGCCAACATAGTGTACAACACCTTAAACTCCAATCTCAACAGAGAGAGAAGCTGGTTCGCATAATATAAACTTATGAAAATAAGTACACAGATTGGATCAGATATTACTGTTTTAAGGAAATTATTATTATAATTGTATGCTATTGTTGTGATGCAAGAGTGCTAAATCTGGAGAAAAACTAAACCTTTACTAAAATATATTAAACTAACTTGTATTCATTACTAACCCAAAACTACTTTAATTATGCGTAATTCTTCTTTGTGGAAAAGCGGCATGCTGTCTCTTCTCCTCTTTGGCTTTGCGGTGAGTGTTTCTTTCGCTCAGCAAAGGACGGTTACAGGTACGGTAACATCTGAAGATCAGGGAGCTCTTCCCGGAGTGAACATTGTGATTCAGGGAACTACTACAGGAGCTGTAACCGATGTTCAAGGTAACTACACCATAGTTGTTCCGGGACCGGACGCAGTACTGGTGTTCTCTTTTATTGGTTACTCGACCGTCGCGGTCACTGTGGGGGATCAATCTGTAATTGATCCCATATTAGCTCCGGATGTAACTGCACTGGATGAAATTGTTGTAACCGGTTATACGACGCAGAGAAAAGCAGATATCACCGGAGCTGTGGCAGTTGTGGATGTTGATGAAATGAACAGGGGCACCACTTCGGCAAGTTTTGTTCAGAAACTGGATGGCCGGGCTGCAGGTGTTGTGGTGAATGCAGGTGGACAACCAGGTGGAAGAAACACGGTTCGAATCAGGGGGGTAAGCTCCTTTACTGACAACGATCCACTTTACATTGTGGATGGTGTTCCAACGGAATGTGCTTTTTTTAACTGGCTTAACCCAAATGACATTGAGTCCATCCAGGTGTTGAAAGATCCCTCCACTGCATCCATTTATGGAGCTCGTGCAAACAATGGGGTAATTATCATCACCACCAAAAAGGGAAAGAAAGGGAAAGCTACATTTACTGTGGATGCCAATCTTGGTGTTCAGACACCCGTTAGCGGGATGGATAAAATGTTGATCCAGGATCCAATGGATTATTTCGAAATTGTAAAGAGGAGCCATGATAATGCAGGATTAGTAATGCCTGAGAATATTTATGGGGATCCTAATAATCCATCCATTCCAAATTATATATGGCCCAATGACGGTGTGAGTCAAACAAATACTGTGGATGAAAGCACCTATTCATTCCCCGACAATCTGATCATGCCTTCTTCCCAAGGAACAGACTGGTGGGACGAAGCTTTTGATCCTTCTCTGGTCCAGGATTACAATATTGGAATGAGCGGAGGTACTGACAACTCGGTATATAATATTTCAATGCAATATTATAATCAGGATGGAACATTGAAATACAACTTCCTGGAAAGGTTTTCCATGAGGGCCAATACTGAATTTAAGTTTGGCCGACTGACTATCGGAGAGAATTTAGCCCTCTCAAGGGAACAAAACGCTGGCGGAATCGGTAATCAGGGTGAGCAATCCATCATTGGACAGATCATCAAGATGCAGCCGATCATTCCCGTATTTGATATCGATGGATATTATGCCGGGGCCAAAGCCAATACACTGGGAAACGGAAGTAACCCAATTCGTCAGGCGTTCCAGAGAAAAGATAACATAGGTACCTACAACAAGATATTTGGTAATTTTTATGCAGCGGTTGACATCATCGATGGTTTGCAGCTCAGATCGAGTTTTGGTTTTGATATGGACAACAGCCTCTATAAGGGTTTTGGATGGCCTTCTCCGGAAAACTCCGAACCCTCAACTGTTACCAGCCTTAATGAGAATTATGCAACAGGGATCAACTGGATCTGGACCAATACCCTGGCCTATAATAAAACGTTTGGCGGAGACCACAATGTGAGCGTTCTGGCAGGGTATGAGGCCATTGACCATAAGTATAATAACCTGGATAGTCGCATGGCAGGATATGTAACCGATGATATGAATGCATGGTATATCAGGGATGCATTAGGTGATCAGAGTACTAAAGTTGTCAATAGTTATGGTTCTGTCAGTTCAATGACTTCCATCTTCGGAAAGGTTGATTATAACTTTGCACGTAAATATTATGTGAGTGGTACCATTCGCAGGGACGGCTCTTCAAAATTCGGACCCAACTACCGTTATGGTGTGTTCCCGGCCTTTAGTGCAGGATGGCGTATTTCCGATGAAAGCTTTATGCAGGGCTTAGCCTGGTTAAGCGACCTTCGGATCCGAGGTGGATGGGGAGTAACAGGTAATCAGAGTATTCCCAGTGGAAGAACCGGCAACCAGTTCGGCGGAAGTACCCTGGACACCTATTACGATATAAATGGAACAAATACTTCTCTGGTGACGGGGTATAGATTAACCGCCCTGGGTAATCCGGACCTCAAATGGGAAGAAAACATCTCAACAAACATCGGTTTTGACCTGGCTTTATTAGAAAACAGATTAACCCTTGTCCTGGATGTGTATCAAAGGACTGTGGACGACCTCTTATACAGCCCTGCGCTGCCTGCAACCGCAGGTCGTGCCAGTCCCCCTATGGTAAATATCGGGACCATGGAAAACAATGGATTTGATTTCTCCATTGGATACAGAAGCGCTGCTACCGGTGATTTCACCTGGAATGTGGACTTTGTAGGAAGTCATTACAGGAACGAGATCATTAGCATTGACGGGGAGCAGGAATTCTTCTACGGCCCAACCGGTGGTAGGGGAGGAACGACGGTCATCAACGAGATTTACAACCCCATCGGTTCCTTCTTTGGTTTTGAACAGGATGGTATATTCCAGAATCAGGGTGAAGTGGATTCACACGCTGCGCAGGATGGAAAAGCCGTTGGAAGATTCCGTTATGTGGATCAGAACGACGATGGAATGATCAATTCAGAGGACAGAACCATCATCGGCAGTCCCCATCCCGATTTTACAGGAGGTTTGAACTTTGGTGCCCAGTGGAAAAACTTCGATTTCACGCTGTTCCTCTTCGCATCGCTGGGGAACGAAATATTTGATATCACAAAAGAGTTCACCGTATTCAGGTTGTTCAATACCAACGTAAGACAGGATCG
>JAUVKN010000022.1 GCA_030596245.1 Bacteroidia bacterium
GTTGCAGCAAGAGCAAAATTTTGTGTTTCAACAACACAAGTGCTCATGGAAAAATTACTGGCGTTCAATCCTGCATCATATACAATTCCTCTGGGAGGTCCCAACATAAAAGACTACGAAATCCAGGTGAAAGATTCTTCAGACCATGAAGGGTTAATCCGGGTAGGCCTTATGGGCTTCATTAGTACTTTCAGTCTATCCACAGATATACTTAACATTGTGCTTAATCAGAAGAATATGGAGCTGGTTTTTATTGGACCGGTTGAGGATAAATTAATGGGTCTGTTAGAAAACAGAGAACGGCTGCTCCTGAAAGGTACACTTACTGGTATTGAGCTATTCCAGGAGATTAATAAATTTGATGTAGCATTAGCTCCATATTGTGAGGCCTTTACAAATGATAAAAGCATTGGAGTAGGTACTGGAAGTAAGACTTACCAGTATATGGCCCTGGGAAAGCCAATCGTAATAAGCAATATGGCAGGACTTCAGGCGATTTCTCAATTCGATAAATTTATCTATGTAGCAGAAAACGAGGAGGAATTTCCTGAACTGATCAACAGAGCATACAGGGAAAATACCGATAAAGCCATTTCTGAAAGGGTTGCATTTGCTATGGAAAACACCTGGGAGAAGCGCATGGAAAAACTGATTGAAATCTATAACAATATATAACTACACTAAAATGAAACAACTGATTCAAAATTTTAAGACAGGCGAACTATATGTGGATGAACTTCCTGTTCCGGCGATTACCAAAGGCTATGTACTGGTTGCCAACCGATTTTCACTGATCAGTGCTGGTACCGAAAAGACTACAGTAAGCACAGCACAGGCCAGCTTGATTGGTAAAGCCAAGAAACGGCCAGACCTGGTAAAGCAGGTCTTACAAAACTATAAGAAGGAGGGTTTTAAAGCCACCATGGAGAAGGTGAAAACAAAACTGGATTCATTGAAAGCACTGGGTTATAGCAGCGCAGGAGTTGTATTGGCATCCATGGATGATTCACAGAAGTTTCAGCCGGGCGATATGGTGGCGTGTGCCGGATTGGGATATGCATCTCATGCGGAGGTGATCATGGTCCCCCAAAACCTGGTGGCCAAGATCCCGGAAGGTGTGGATTTCCAGGATGCCAGTTATACCACAGTTGGTGCTATTGCGCTGCAAGGTGTGAGACAGGCGGATCCCAGGTTGGGTGACAATGTATGTGTGATCGGTCTCGGACTCCTGGGACAGATCTCTTCACAGATATTGAGAGCCAATGGTTGTAATGTATTTGGGATCGACGTTTCGGCCGAAATGGTGAAACTGGCCAATGAAACAAACTCAGCCCATGCTATCCTGCGAAATGATCCAAACATCATGGCGGCCACTGAAAATTTCACCAATGGGTATGGTTTTGATTCGGTGATTATTACTGCAGCCGGACAAACCAATGATCCTGTGGAGCTATCGGGAAAGATCCTGAGGAAGAAGGGTGCAGTGATCGTGGTTGGTGCTGTGAAGATGGATATTCCCAGGGATCCTGATTTTTACAGAAAGGAATTGGAACTGAAACTCTCCTGTTCCTATGGGCCCGGAAGATATGATGTGAAATATGAAGAGGAGGGAGTGGACTATCCTTACGGCTATGTGCGGTGGACTGAGCAGAGAAACATGGAGGCTTTCTTAAAGCTCATTGCCGACCAAACAGTGAAGCTGAAACCGCTAACCACACATGAATTTGATATTGCCGGAGCAGTTAAGGCATATGACCTGGTACTTGGAAAGGTCAAAGAGCCTTTTGTGGGGATTCTTTTGAAATATCCTGAAATCGATGAGGTAAAGAGAGAAGTGGTTTCAGTAAGTCCCGTGAAGCATTCAACAATAAACATGGGTTTTATCGGGGCAGGAAGTTTTGCCCAGTCCTACTTGATTCCCAATGTTAAAGAACTTGGTTCTATGGATACGGTGGTCACGCTGAACGGAATGGATGCCAAGAACGTTGCCCAGAAATTTGGCATTGGGAATGCTTCTACAGATCCGGCGGCCATTTTAGACAATGAAGATATAAATACGGTCTTCATAGCTACCCAGCACGATACCCATGCAAAGTATACCATGGATTGCCTTAGAAGTAAGAAGGCGGTCTTTGTGGAGAAGCCGCTGGCCATGGATATGGACGAGCTTCAGGAGGTAATGAAGGTGTACCAGGAAGCTGAATCTCCTGCTGTGATGGTGGGGTTTAACCGTCGCTTTGCAGATATCAGTGTGCAGGCCAAAGAAGCCTTTAATAATGTTGGGGAACCCCTTGTAATGAATTTCAGGGTGAATGGGGGATTTATTCCCAAAGACCATTGGTCACAGACCAGGGCAGGTGGCGGAAGGATTGTGGGAGAGATCTGTCATTTCATTGACCTCATGCAGTTCTTTGCAGATTCAGAGCCAGTCAAGGTATTTGCCGAATGTATCGATACCGATAGTGACAAGATCAAAAATGATGACAACCTTGCCATAACCGTGAAATTCGGCGATGGATCTGTTGGGAACCTGGTCTACACAGCCAATGGTGATAAGGGATTACCCAAGGAGCGCTTTGAGATCTTTGGGGGGGAATCGGTTTTTGTCATTGATGATTTCAATAGTGGTTCCGTCTATCGGGATAACCGGGAGAAGAAAATTAAAACTTCCGGCAAAGGTCATAAGCAGGAGGTAATTGCGTTTATTGGAGCTCTGGAGAAGGGAGACCCGGTACCTATCACCTTCAGGTCCATCTGTCTCACCACGCTCACAACCCTTAAGATCCAGGAATCATTGGCCACCGGATTGCCCCAATCCATCGCATTGTAAATTGACCTTTTAATGAGCCTGATATTTAATGGTAGATAAAGTTGAAAAGAGTCTGGAGAGGCTGAGGGCCTACTGTGAAAAGGAGCAATTCAAGGGATGGGATCCCTACGACGGGCTTACCAGCAGAGTTTTCCAATCCCTTCCCGGGATCAGGAAGGTGAGGCTGTTCCGACTGATCTGGATCCAGGCTTTTAAGAGGAATCCGCTGAATCTCAGAAAATTGTTCCTGATCAAAAAGGAGTACAACCCGAAGGGGGTAGGATTGTTCCTGAATGGGTATTGTAACCTTTATAAATTGGAACCCCGGGAGGAGTATAAAACGCAGATACGGTTCCTGGCAGATAAGGTAGTTGAACTTGTAACCGAGGGATACTCTGGAGCCTGCTGGGGGTACAATTTTGACTGGGAATCCAAAGCATTTTTTCAGCCAAAGTATACTCCGACCATCGTAGCATCAGTTTTTATTGGATATGCCCTGCTGGATGCATATGAGATCCTGGAGGATGACAAGCTTCTCAAAACCGCTCTATCCATTTCCGGTTTCATTCTGAAGGATCTGAACAGGACCCATGACGAACAGGGAGATTTCTCCTTCTCCTATTCTCCGTTGGACCAATCTCAGGTATACAATGCTACATTGCTCGGATCAAGGCTTCTGGCCAGGATCTACAGCATCACCAAAGATGAATCGTTGCTGAAGGAGGCCAAGCACTCCATCGATTTTGTGGTCAAACACCAGCAGGAAGATGGATCCTGGACCTACAGTCCGTTACCGTTTCATCAATGGATCGACAATTTTCATACCGGTTACAACCTGGAGTGTCTCTCCGAGTACCAGAAGTACTCCGGGGACAAGAGTTACCAAACGATCATCGAAAAGGGATTTAACTATTACATCAATACTTTTTTTGAAGTTGACGGCAGGTGCAGGTATTACAACAATTCACTCTATCCCATCGATATTCATGCCCCCGCCCAACTGATCATCACCTTGAGCAGGCTGGGTCTCTTTCATAAACACCGGGAGCTGGCTGACCAGACATTGAGCTGGGTATTGGATCATATGCAGGATAAAAAAGGATATTTCTACTTTCAGTTGAAACGGGGAGTCAAGTCAAAAACCCCTTATATGCGTTGGGCCCAGGGCTGGATGTTCCTTGCCATGACTGTTTATTTGACGGAGGAGAAAAAATCATAGATTAAAACACCTAATATAGGAGTAACCATTGGTACCGGTTTACGTATTCTAAAGTCTGTTGATAACCAAAAAAGCAATTGTTCATGAAAATCTGGTTTGATCTCTCAAATTCACCGCACATCCCTCTTTTTTCAGCCATGATCAAAGAGCTGATGAAGGAACATGAGGTGATCATCACTTGCCGGCCCCTTGCAAATACCATTGATCTTCTCGATCTGCATGGTTTAACATACACAGTAGTGGGAAAGCACTATGGAGGAAAGTTTTCAGCCAAGCTTTTTGGGTACCCGGTTCGGGTATGGCAGCTTTTTAAATTCTTAAGAAAGCAGAAAATTGATATGGCTATTTCACAGAGTACATTTCATAGTCCCATTACAGCCTGGCTTATGCATGTACCAGTTATATATATGAATGACAATGAGCATGCCATGGGCAACATCCCCTCCTTTGTGTTTGCCTCAAAGATCCTGATTCCTGAATTTCTTGATCCAAAAAAGGCACAAAAACAGTGGGCGCGTAAATCCAAGATCATCCAATATCCAGGTGTGAAGGAGGGCATATATCTTTGGAACGCAGAAATCACCCATGTTCCTGCTTCTGAAAAGAAGATATTTATCAGGCCCGAACCATGGATTGCCCAATACTATAAAGGGGCTTTGAACTTCATGGATGACATGATCCTCTTTTTGAAGGATAGGGCACAAGTTGTGCTGTTACCGCGGGGGAATGAACAGGCCAAACATTATGAGCAGGAAAAGTTTAGTGGCGTAGTTGTACAGAGCAAAGCATTGAGCCTGGAAGAGATTGCCGGGAAATGCAGGCTTTTTATTGGTGCCGGAGGGACCATGACCCGTGAGATGGCTGTGATTGGCATTCCCACCATCTCAGTCTATCAGGATGAATTATTGGATGTGGACACCTACCTTTTGGAAAACGACATGATGGAGCATAAGCCGGATCTGACAGGAGAGCAGGCACTGGCATATCTGGAGAGTTGTGAACAGAAGGATGCCAATGACCTGTTGTTACAGAAAGGGGAAGCGACATACAAACTCATTAAAGAGATGCTGATCACAAGGTTATCCAGTTAGAAAATAGAGGGAAGATGAAAGAGATTCGAATGGTAGATTTGCATACCCAATACCTTCACATCAAAGCTGATGTGGATGCAGCTATGCAGCGTGTCATAGATTCCACAGCTTTTATAAAAGGGAAAGATGTGGCACAATTTCAGGAGGAGTTAACATCTTATATGGGAGCGAAGCACACCATCGCATGCGGCAATGGAACCGATGCCTTGCAGGTAGCCATGATGGCTCTGGAATTAAAGCCAGGGGATGAAGTGATTACCACACCCTTCACCTTTATCTCCACCATCGAGGTAATCAGGCTTCTGGGGCTTAAACCTCTGCTGGTGGATGTGAAAGAAGATACGTTTAACCTGGATCCTTCCCTTCTGGAGAGTGCGATCACAAAGAACACAAAGGCCATTGTTCCGGTTCATCTGTTCGGTCAGTGTGCCCATATGGAAGCCATACTGGATATCGCAAAAAAGCATAATCTTTTTGTGATTGAGGACAATGCTCAGGCCATTGGTGCCAACTATTTGTTTCCCGACGGGGCCTCACAGAAAGCCGGAACCATTGGAAATATTGGAACTACATCATTTTTTCCGTCCAAAAACCTGGGTTGCTTTGGTGATGGGGGTGCCCTTTTTACCAATGATGATCTACTTGGAGAAAAACTGAAGGCACTGGTGAACCATGGCATGAAGCAGCGCTATTATTATGACTATGTGGGGGTGAATTCCAGGCTGGATACCATGCAGGCAGCCATTCTGAGGGTAAAACTGAAACAGCTTGAAAGTTACCATCAAGCAAGACAACGAGCAGCGGATTATTATGATGCAGCCTTATCAGGTATTGAAGGATTAGAGGTGCCGGTCTGCTCTCCATTCTCCACCCATGTATTTCATCAGTATACCATACAGGTGCCTGCTGGATCGAGGGATTCTCTTAAGGTGTGGTTGAATGAGAAAGGAATTCCGGCCATGGTCTATTATCCTGTTCCCCTGCACCTGCAACATGCATACGATGATATTGGATATAATACAGGGGATTTGCCGGTGGCAGAGAAGCTCTCCACCAGGGTGCTGTCACTGCCCATGCATACCGAACTTGAGGAAGAGCAACTTGCTTACATCACCGACCAGATACATGCATTTTTTAAATCATAGATAATGAAAGATTATTTCGCTCATGAAACTGCAGTGATTGATGACGGGGTTCAGATTGGAGCAGGATGCAGGATCTGGCATTTCACCCATATTATGACAGGAAGCGTGATGGGAGAGAACTGCAATCTGGGTCAGAATGTGGTGGTTTCACCCGAAGTGGTGCTGGGTAAAAATGTGAAAGTCCAGAACAATGTATCCATCTATACGGGGGTGACCTGTGAGGATGATGTTTTTCTGGGTCCTTCCATGGTATTTACCAATGTGATCAATCCCCGAAGTGCCATCATTCGAAAGGAAGAGTATATGAAAACCAATGTGGGCATTGGGGCCACTATTGGCGCCAATGCAACTGTTGTTTGCGGGAATGATATTGGGAAATTTTCCTTTATCGGTGCGGGAGCGGTTGTGACAAAAGAGGTGAAAGCCTATGCACTGGTGGTAGGAAATCCATCCCGGCAGGTAGGCTGGATGAGTGAATTTGGCCATCGCCTTCACTTCAATGAGGAGGGATTGGCCACCTGTCCTGAAAGTAATGAACAGTATCGCCTGAAAAATGATCATGTGACAAAACTTTTGCACTGATATGAGAAATCTTGTTCAACTCTCAGAGATAGAAGGCTTTGAAATCGAGGAAGTAAAGCAGTTCGAAGACAGGGATAGAGACAGGCCTGACTTCGATCACAGGTATCTCAAGATCCTGTACTTTTTTATCAAAGAGGGAATTATCAGTACGTTGCGTAAATATTATGCCCATAAACAGGAGCAAATAAGATACCTTACCTTTCTGAAGGTATTACATGCAGGAAACACTTATCTGAACATTTCAGTTCAGAGTCAGACAAATTCATCTGATTTTGTCATTTCCAATGAATTCTATCCTTTCGTAGAGATCGAATATGAGGGTATCCAGGAAAAACTGGAACTCTACCTTGAACGGTTCAATCAATTTGCCGATCAGGCTGGTTATGAACTCTTTAAAATAAAGACAGATACACCTTTCAGTTTTAATTTGAAGAGTCAGACCTATAAGGAGCAATTTGATCAAGGGTTATTCATCTATGGATTGGGTGGATATGTGAACATGTTTATCATGCATCATTTCAAAAAATTTAAGAAGATAGCATGCGTGGATTACAAGGCAAAGGTGTCAAGAGCATTCCAGGAGAAATTCGGATTCAGGCATAGTTTCCTTGTACCCAGAGACTCATACCAGATCTTGCAGCAAACCAAACGTCCCATAGTCATTATTGCTGCGTATCATTCTGATCATGCCACCCTTGCCGAAGAGGTACATAACACAAATCCTGATGCACAAATATTTATCGAAAAACCACCCAATGTCACTCTGGAAGACCTGGGTAAGCTGACCAACCTCTACAGAAAGGGGGCAGCACTGCATATGGGTTTTAACAGACGTTTTATCCCCTGGAGCAAAGATGTAAGGGATCTTGTAAAAGGTCAAATCATGGTTGTTACATGTTCGGTAAAAGAGGTCCTCATTAGTTCCAATCACTGGTATTTTTGGGAGAACCAGGGAACCAGGGTCACGGGGAATGTTGTGCATTGGTTTGACCTGGCCAATTACTGGATAGAGAGTGAACCTGAGGAGATCAATGTGATCGCAAGTCCGGATAATCTGGAAAGTAGTGCAATATCAGTACTTTACAGGAATGGATCGGTGTTGAATATCACTGCTTCTGACAGGGGTAATTCTCTTCGGGGGGTCCAGGAAAAGATCGAGGTCAGATTTGGCAATGAAACGATTTTCATTGATGATTTTACCTCTTTTGTGCATCTGAAGAGCAACGGCGTGATGAGAAAACGAAGAAGATTGCAAAGGGACAAAGGACATAGCAGGATGTACGGGGAGTTCTCCAGAATTGTCAACGGTCAGATGAGACCTGAATATCCGGTGACTGACCTGATAAATACATCCGTTGTCACCTACTATGCTTCGAAAATACTGAGAGAAGGAACACGAAGTGTCCACATTGGGGAGGTCATTGACCAATATCATTCTGCGATGATCAACCAGGATACAATTGCAGAATGAGATGGTATTTGTTGATAAAAAACAGTTACATATCACAGGGTCAATCTTTGATATGATTATACTTATAAAAGGTTTGTCGGATTAATTTGAAATGGAGTAATTAATTAATAAAAGATATATCGTATGTTTAAATCCTGAGTTATTGGACTCGGTAAGATGGGCATCTCCCATTGTGCCATAGTAAATGCTCATCCCCTGTTAGATATGGTAGCAGTTTGTGATACTTCCTCGTTTGTTCTGGATGTTTTCAAGAAGTACTCTGCGGTAAGGGGTTATACTGATTATAAGGAGATGTTTCAAAATGAAGAGCTGGATTGTGTATTTGTGGCCACTCCTACAAAATTTCATTTTGACATAGTGAAGTCAGCCCTGGATAAGGGACTTCATGTTTTCTGCGAAAAGCCATTTAGTTTACATGTAGATGAAGGGAAGGAACTTGTAGATCTGGCTGTAAAGAGGGGAGTGGTTAATCAGGTTGGATACCACAACCGGTTTATCGGCACCTTCAACTATTTTAAAAAGTTGATTGAGGCAGGGATTTTGGGAAATGTCTATCATTTTGTTGGAGAAGCCTATGGCCCGGTTGTTACCCGGAAGAAGGGAGGCACCTGGAGGTCCAAGGGTTCAGAAGGGGGAGGTTGTCTGTTTGACTATGCCTCTCATGTGATCAATTTGATTGAGTTCATACTGGGGGATATAAAGAGTGTGGATGGAACCCAGTTAAAAAAAATATACTCCAGTGGTGTTGAAGATGCAGTTTATTCTTCCCTGATCCTGGAAAACGGAGTGAGTGGAAATCTCTCTGTAAACTGGAGCGATGAAACCTATAGAAAGATGTCAACCCAGATCACTGCCATTGGGACCGAAGGGAAGATCATTTCTGATGCCCAGGAGATTCGGATCTATTCAAAGAAGGGTAATGAGAAATTTGGTCTTGAAAAAGGTTGGACCATCAAGTACATCACTGATCTTACTGATAATGTAGATTTTTATCTCAGGGGTGAAGAATACTCTGCCCAGGTGGATAACTTCGCGAAAAGCATGGAATCAAAAGCCTCTCAGAACAAAAGCTCCTTTGAATCAGCATTGAATACCGACAGGGTAATTGAGAAGCTTAATAACTATCAAATACAATAGGCATCATGGATAAAGTATTATTTGGAGATAATCAGTTTTTTGCTGTCAACCATCTGTCCGATGAGAAATCCAGGGCACAGGCAATCAGATTCAAGACTGATGAAGCGATCATCAGAGTTCTGGATTCGGCCATAGACCTTGGAATCAACACCTTTATGTGCACCACCCATGACAGGATCGCAAATATTTGCGACCACATGAGGAATAACCCAGAGAGATATAAGGGATTTAAAATATATCCCTGTATGCCATATGCTCATAAATATGTGAATGCAGTCACTGAGCTGGGGATCATAGGTACCCTGAAGGAGTATCTGCCCGGTAACATATTCAGTACCTTCGCCAAAGGTGGATTAGCTTTTGCAAAAAAGGACGTCATAAAAATGATGGAGTTACTGATTGATGCAGAAATGAAGATGTTCAAAGGAATCGACACTCCGGTCATTTTTATCCAGAATGTATTGACAGATATGATTCTGGGGATGGGGATGAAGGATATATTCGTTGAGTATCATAATTATATTATTAAAAAGTACAATGCTGAACCGGGATATATAACCATGAACCTGCCTCTGCTGCTTGACGTTCTGGAGGAATCAGGAATAAAGAATCCAATTATCTGCAGTTCCATCAATAAGATCGGATTCCGGATGTCAGGCGGTATGGATATCTATGAGAAAACATTGGCTGAGAGGGAATTCAGGCCTATAGCTATGCAGGTTCTTGCAGCTGGTGCAATCAGGCCCAATGAAGCTATTGAGTATCTGGGTAAGTTTCCCCGGATAGAATCTGTTTTATTTGGAGCATCTTCACAGGGGCACATCAGGGAAACCAAGGAGTTAATAGAAACTCATTTAACCACTCAGTAAATTTTAATGAATGATCGCTCAAGGGAGAGTTTATTCTGTTGATATCCTGAGAGGCATTGTGATTGTACTGATGGCGCTCGGTCACTCAAGACATTTTTTTTTATTGTATGACTTTGCTCCCACAAATCTTACCCATTCTTTTCCTGCGTTTTTTTTTACAAGATGGATCACCAACATCTGTGCGCCGGTTTTTGTTTTTCTTGCAGGGGTAAGCATATATCTTGCGATTTCCAGAAAAGGAAATCCGGGTGCTATGTCACTCCTCCTGATAAAACGCGGTCTATGGTTGATATTTCTGGAGATTAGCGTTCTGACTTTTTTTTGGCATACTCATTTTGATGTGATCCAATTACAGGTTATCTGGATTATTGGTGTATCATTTCTATTCATGTCGTTTTTGATATACTTGCCATGGGGCCTGAACCTGGGAGTATCAATAATGGTTATCGCATTTCATAATATAATGGATATTATTGACCTGGAATACATCTCTGATTGTTGTAGAATCATGCTGACTTTTCTCCATATTCCCGGGAGTATAGATATTCAGAACGTAATAAAGATCGATGTGCTATACTCTTTCCTGCCTTACATCGGTATTATGTTGTTAGGTTATTCTATGGGTAGAATTTTTGATTTGGAAACGCAATTAAGAAGGCGGATCTTATTAGTTTCAGGTTCAGTCATGTTGGTCCTCTTTTTTATATTGCGAGGATTTAATTTTTATGGTGATCCAGATCTTTGGTCAGTTCAAGAAAATGGGACCCCTTACTCAATAATGTCCTTCTTAAATGTTACAAAATACCCCCCTTCTTTGCAATTTGTATTATCCACTTTAGGGCCTGCATTCATAATTCTCCCACTGCTGGAAAATAAAATGAATACAGGGCTGGCACATCTTGGGAAGCTTGGTCAGGTAGCTATGTTCTTCTATTTGATCCATATTCCATTTATCAGGACAATTGCAAAAGCATATCACCTTTTTTTCGATACTAACCCTTCCTTCCTGGGCTTTTATATAATATGGATAGTGATGATGGCCACTCTTTACTTTTTTTGCATGAAATTCAGAAGCTTTAAAGCATCTAAAGTTTCAATTTCGGGATATTGGTGGCTGAAGTACTTTTAATATCAGACTATTAGGATATTCAAAAAATTGAGTAAAACCAATATTTCAATGTTACTTTCATTTTGAAGACAACATAATCCAGATGAAGATAACTTAGTAATCTGAAGAATTTTGATCTCCAGGATGGATTAATTGACTGACTTAAGGTTTCTTTCCATAAAATTTCCATCATTCTTCGATAGATCGAGGGATTATAGAGAAACCGGTGCTTCACATTCAGGGACCAGAATAGTGAAATAAGGTATCGGGAATTGAAGGGTCTCAACTCTTCCCGCACAATATCTTGTTCTGATGCCGTATGTGAACTCCAATTGCATGCTTCATGCTCGATTTGGTACAGATCCAACACATCGATATTGAATTTCGAACATATATTTTGGGCATCTTCCAACCATTCATTTAACATACGTGCAGCATACCTGTTCTTTTTGAATCCCACTATCCTGGCAAGTTGCCTACCAGTTAAACTGCGATCAGCGTGGGGAGAATAATAATATTTTCGGGCACTTCCCTCAGCTAGGGTTCCACTGACTGTAATTGTATTGTCAAACTTATTGATGAGCCCAAAATTGAACACCGGAAACAACACATCATTTGCCCGATAATTATTCTCTGAATAGATCTCCCAGATGATAGTTTTTTCTTTCACATCCTCAATCCTTAATAGGTTCAGATTAAAACCAAGTTTTTCAGACAAAATTTGTGGAATAACAATATCGGGATGTTTGTCATCCAATTCAGATCTATAATTGGAGTAGTAAAAAATCTTATCTTTCAAACTCTTTGATGCAGCAAGCAGAACCCTGGAATCCCAGCCTGCTGTTACCCCAAGATGAATTGGTTTCCTGAGAATTGCGGTATTCAAGCACCCTTGTAAATATTCAGCTCCCTTGGTAGCTACTTCTTCCAGGTTCTGCTTCTCCAGTGGTTTTATGGGCCAGAATCTTTTTATCTCCTGTGCATTGAGATCAAGCATAAAATTTGACGGTAACTTTCGGAGATTCTTGTAAATGGTTTCATGCCCGACCCAGGTATGAGAATTGTCAGAGTATTCTTCAGATTTGAAAAATGTAAACGCTTCTTGGTCAGGATTCTGTTCTGCCCCTATATATTTCTTTATAATGTCTGGAGTGGAACCACAATGTGTTTTCACAGAATCTTCCAGGTAGTATAACTCTCTGAATCCAGAGGCATCGTTAATCACCCTGAATACTTCGTTATCCAAATAGAATAATAGAAATCTTCCATTTAGCTTGTGAGTTTCCTCCACGATTTGATTAAAATCATGGTGGATGATTAGATCATCTAAAACTATTTGATTGTCAGACTCAACTTTATATGGATTCAACAAATAACCTAGAAGGACAAGTTTACAATATTCATTGTGAGCTATCGTTATTTCTAAATCAGGATGCGTATAAAGGTTCCATGTGTTGTGTTGAGAAGCAAGTATAATTGAATTCCATTTTGTTTCTAAATGTACTATTGAGTCAGTGGTTAATAGAAATTGTCTTCTAAATCTTAAATGTTCCATCATTGTCATTTCAGAGACTCTTTGAATTAAATTGAAGTTTTGTTGAAAATCTCAGTTTTTGCAATGGGAATGAAGTTAATATATTTTTTCACTACTGTCCGACTAAAATAGCATAGAAAAGAGAAGGGTACTCACCGGAGGTTTCCCCTTCATGTTGAAGTTTTGTTTTTCCCGAAACAAATACAACATGAGTAAAAATACGGAAATTAAGTTTGTCGGACAGTCGATATTCAAACAGATCGTAATTTTGACCAATGCGGTTAACATAGAGAGTCTGGTAAGGAAGCATAACAAAAGTAAGATTTAGTTCGCCGATTGCATACGGTAGTTCTCAACTTTTCCTACTTTAGGGAGCTTATATTTTTTTATTTGAAACATGTTTTCACGTGAAGTCAACATATTATATCCGATCTAATTATGACTACTCAGGAATTACAACGGCTGGTTTATAGAAGGCAGTATTTGCTGGTGCCTGGACATATCGATTGTCCATTTATTCATCATACCACGCCTGTGACGGAAAAGTATACACTTTACACTCATACGGATCTTGTGATAAATGATTATAAAGTCCCTGAAAAACACTTGATATTGCTGGGGGATATGTTTGACTTTGAGGATCCACGGAAGGATAATAAAGAGATTCTCAAAGATCTTTCGGCTGTCAGTTTTAACGTTTTGCTTGAATTATGCAGTAAATACTCAGGTAGATTTGTACTTATTCTGATCGAAAATGAACAGATCTACCTCATACATGATTCTACAGCTACCAGAAAAGTCTATTACAGTTCCCGGACTAATGAGCTTTGGTTTTCTTCTCAACCGCATCTACTGGCCAAAGTGATGGGATTAAGTAAAACATCCAATCCTTCCAAGCTTGAATTCTACAAATCATCCGATTTTATCGACCTGAATAATTCCAGCCTGGGAGATACAACCTATTATGATGAAATAGCCCAGTTAATGCCCAATCATTATTTCGATGTTAAAGGCAACAGAACTATTCGTTACTGGCCCTCTTCAATGATCAAAATATTGCCCATTAGGGATGCTATGGAAAGATGTACTTTTATGATAAAGGGCTACCTGGCTAGTATAATCTATAGGTATAATGTAATGTTACCGGTTACTGCTGGCAGTGATTCAAGGCTGCTGATGGCCGCAACCAGAGGCTTGGAAGAAAAAGTTCTATACTATATAAACAAGGAAGAGCGTCTCTCGGAAGATAGCCGGGATATCAAAACACCAAAGAAACTGTTCAGCACCCTAAATATGGATTTTAAAGTGGTGACTTTTTCATCAGAAATTGATGCATCTTTTGAAAAGGTTTATTTTGAAAATAATCCTCTTGCCTCGAAGTTCTACCTTCCCCACATATACAACTATTACCTTAACTTTTCTAATAGGGTCAATCTTCCGGGAAACATTTCCTCAGCACCTTGGGGAGTTTATCATCTGAATAAAAAAACGGTCACCATCGAAAAATTAGTCCGGTATTATGGTGTTCACAAATATGACTATGTTAAGTCCTACTATCAAAGGTGGATGGATGAATGTCATAAATTGTGCGAAGAAAGCAATTTGAATGTGATCAATCTATTCTATTGGGAAGAGAGACTTGGAAACTGGGGAACTCAGATTGCCCTTGATAAGGATATAGCCCAGGAGGATTTCAATCCATTTAATTCCAGGCTTTTGAATGAGCTATTTCTGTCAGTTCCTCTAAAATACAATAACGAACCTGACAAGATATTTCATGCGAGCATTATCAGGAATTTATGGCCTGAATTGATGAAGTTATCATTTAATCCCTCATATAGGATGATGTTAATGAAATTCCTTGCACATCTTGGCTTGTTCACCATAACAAGTAGAACTTATTTTAGGCTCAATAATAGGTGATACGTCTTAGTTAAAAGGTTATCAATTGATTAAAATGCTAATTGAAATTGATCATTGTTTTGCTGCGTGAATAATAGGGCTATTTTAATGATTGGGATGAAGCGCCCATCGATACCTTAATTATGATTAATCTTTTGATTAGGATACTATTCCTAAGAAATAATTAGATGAGTTACAACAGTGATATAGAAACATTTCAACTTTGAATTGCGTATAATAATAATTGAAGTTCACGGATACTGGATTGTGCAGTTAATTCAGCTCTATTTTGACATTTATTAACACAATTAGTGCGTAATAATGATTAATTTCGACGATTGTAGAGATGAAGTGTCAAATAGACTTAATTAAGCGGTAAGTAATTTATATTAAGATGATTGCTAGAAAATTATTTGCAACTTTCTTGCTTTTATGTAGTGTGTCCCTTTTAATATCTCAGCACAGGGATCTTAGGGATCTTCAGCTTCCACATGCTTCAGGTAATTTTACTGATATTAAATCTTGGGGATTTGAAAATCAAGAAGTTGGAAGTTATACTAAAGATGAGATCATTGGAGATTTTGATCCTTATTATATTGTTTACGTTGCACCTGTGGATATTACTGAGGATGTGATCAATGGTGAAAGCACAAAAGTCATGCGAATCACCAATTGGGCAAATGATGTCTGGCACGGCTTTGGCATGGTAGTTCCCGTGGGAGGCAGCTATGATGAATTATATTTTTCATATAACTGGAAGTTTGGTGAAGACTTCAATAGTACCCATGGAGGAAAACTATCGGGGTTTGAGTCATGGCCAAGAGATCCAGCTCCAAGTCCTGATTGTCCCGGTGATGGTTATGGCTTCATTTGTAAAGTAAACTTTTCAGAAGCAAACAAAATCTATACCTATCATTATGATAATACAGACCATGGTTGGATTGGATGCCCATGGGCTTCAATAGATTACCTATACAACGAGTTTTATCTTAGCAATGGTACCTGGTACAACATTACTATGAGAATTGTGATGAATTCCTTCACCAATGGATTTGGGAATAGTGATGGTATTTTTGAAGTTTGGATTGATGGAAAAATGATTTATCAGGAATCGACTTTACAATTTCTTGCGACAAATACCCCAGATCTTAAAGTTAATGGTGTTGTGCTGTCAAATTTTTTTGGCGGTAGCGGGTTCAACTATACTCCTCAAACAGAGTGCTATGGGTACATTGATAATGTGCAGGTTTTTCTGCCCGAAGTTCCAATAGTTACCGGATATGACCTTCACGACCCTAATTTACTTTTTACTACACCAAATGAGATTACAGACAGAAGGGTATATGCGGATGAACTGATTACGGAGAGTGGGGAATTGCACAATAGTGAGTGGGGAGTGAGTTACAGTTCCTGCATTGATGAAGCATACCTGATTGATGCAGGAGAAGGTAATAATGTTATTTTCAATTTAGATTTTTACCAAATTGGGGGTGGCGATTATTTGTTTTTTTACGATGGGAACACTTCTGATTCAGAGCTTATTAAAGTAATAAAAGGATATAGCTACGGAGACAAAGAAACTATTGAGAGTTCTGGAAGGTATCTGTTTGTTAGAATGTCAGTTGACACAGATGGAGGAGCATCTGGATGGAAAGGTCAGGTTATATTACCTGATGGCCCAACAACTCCAGATATAGAGTCACCGTCAGTCCCCACCGGCTTACAGGCATCGAATATAAATGTTCGATCGATGGATCTTTCCTGGAATGCTTCGGTTGACAACAAGGCTGTTACAGGTTATCGGGTGTATGTAAATGGATCGCTGGAGGGTTCAACCACTACAACTTCTTACTCACTTACACAGTTGAATGCTGAAACATCTTATGACTTAACAGTATCAGCATTTGATGCAGCTTCCAATATGAGTCCACAGTCTCCAACAGTAACCGCTACTACTCTGAAAGCTGATGTGGAGGCACCTTCTGTACCGACAGGCTTGCAGGTAACAGGTGTTTCCGGTAATTCCATTTCCCTTACCTGGGATCCCTCCAGCGATAATGTGGCAGTCTCCGGATACAAGATTTTTGTAGACGGGAATTCGAACGGGACCTCCTCAAATACGACCTATAGTGCCACAGGGTTGAGTGGAAATACTGATTATTCGCTAACGGTCAGCGCATTCGATGTGGTGCCCAATGAAAGCGCCCCATCAGAAGCTGTTCCTGGCACAACCAGTGCCCCTGATAATGAAGCTCCCACAGTTCCCACCGGGGTTGTAGAAGTAAGTATTACCAGTAGTTCCATCAGTTTGATCTGGGATAGCTCTTCCGACAATGTGGGAGTGGCAGGTTACAATGTTTATGCGAATGGTTTGTTGAAGGGTAGACCTACCGACAACCAATATATCATTACCCCTCTTAATCCCGGAATAACCTATAATATTGCAATTTCAGCTTACGATGCTGCGAATAATGTAAGTGCAAGATCAGTGGAGATTTCGGTGCAAACTGTCAATCCGGACAACACGCTCGATCCTACCATGCCTGAGGTCCGGACTTTGGATGTAAAAAAAAGCACCTCCAGTATAAGCACCAAATCGGAGTTAACTGCATTGGGCCATACGGAGCTTCAGGATTACGGAATTCTCTATTCCAAGGAGAGGGACAAGCTTGAATTTGGGACTGTTGTGTATGGTGATCCGGAGAAGGATTCTGTGGCTCATAAGGAAAGGGTGAGGGAGGATTTGCAGCTGTTTTATGATTTTTCTGAAGGCAGGGGGAACCAGATCCTAAACAATGCAGAAGGAGCGGACCCTTTTAACCTTACCATCAACAAACCACTGAATACTTACTGGTTGCCTGGTCAGGGTTTAAAAATTTCCGGGAATACAATGATTTACGGAGAGGAGGCTCCCTCACATTTGTACAGTGAATTCTCTTCCAGCAATGAAATCACTTTGGAAGCCTGGTTAATACCGGCTTCCCTCAATCAGTCGGGTCCGGTAAGAATCTTAACCTTGTCCTCCGGAAATGATAGCCGGGCATTTTCACTCATGCAGGAGGGAAATGTATCTGACTTTGAATATGTAGTCAGGTTAAGTACCTCAACTACGGATGACAATGGACTGCCTGAAATCTCCACAGACCATAATTTTTTCAGCCTGGGACTGCACCATGTAGTGTATACCCGTAATAAACAAGGGGAAGAGTACATATATGTGAACTCCAATGAGGTGTATAAAGGAGAACGGTTGGGAAATATCGGATTATGGTCTGATAATAATATTTTTGCACTGGCCAATGAAGTAAACCAGGAAAGGGAATGGAATGGGACATTTTACCTGGTCGCTGTTTATAGCAAGGCGTTTGATTACCTGGACGTACGAAAAAACTATGAAGCAGGGTTCGGATTGGTGCATTTTACTTCCAATCTCGAATCTCTGGAGACAAACACCTCCTACTATATGTCCCCTTTTGTTCGGACCGATCAGGGTATTGTTTATGGTGAAGTGGAGCAGTTCATGATACAAAATGTACTCCATTTTGGAGGTGATGACAGCCTGGATATGGCAGTTGTACCAAATCCATCGGACGGTAGGTTTATATTGTCCTTTAAAGACAACACCAATGAGGAGGGTAACGCCATACTGAGAATTGCCGATATGTCAGGACAGATCATTTATATGGATGAGATAAACCTGGGCAGTGAGCTCACCTCTTTTGAGAAGGATTATGACCTCTCTGCGATCATGAGAAGTGGAATTTACACAGTGATGCTGATTCTGGGGTCGAGGTCAAAAGCACAAAAACTGGTCATTTATGGCCATTGATATTTCAGATCATTTTTTTCTCACTTCAACATTCGTCAAAGAAAATGCATGTTTCGTCAAGGAACGCTTTATATAAGCAGGATTCAGGCTTGTTAACAGTGAAGGGGCCCATAACCAATATGCTCCTTCTTTTTATTAAGCAATCCCCTTTTTGGGCGAAGTCCATTCCACGATGCGCAGAAATCTGAGTTGGGGATTATTAATTTGATAAACGAAGGGTATAAAATGCAACCAATCAGTAGAATATACGTGTCATTAAAAAGTGATAAAATGAGTGATTTGGTTTTAAATACAGAGGGACATATATTGTACCTTTCAGTGGAATTCAATATCAGTTATTAAAAATTTAAGAGGATGATACAGCAAGGAAAATTTCATAGGTCATATATCTTCAAAAGTGTTTCAAGGTTTGTTTTTACCATGGCAATCCTGCTGGCTGGAACACTTTTTGGACAGCAGGTTTTTGCCCAGAATTATACAATTACCATCAATGCCGAGGGGAATGGTTCTGTGGAGAGGACACCAAACACAGGGAATTATGCTGCTGGTACCTTAGTGGGTCTTGAAGCTATTGCAGATGCCGGGTGGAGCTTTGGAAGCTGGACGGATACTGATAGCGATTCGAATCCGATTTCCTCCATAACCGTGAACAGCGATACAACAATCACAGTTATATTTACCCAGGACAGTTATACGCTGATAGTGGATGTTACCGGGGATGGTTGTTCAGTGAACCTGGATCCTGCAGGGGGAACCTACCTGAGTGGTAGAGTGGTTACCCTTACTCCGGTTGCTGCATTGGGCTGGTCATTTTCTGGCTGGGCCGATGATCTGGGCGGATCAAATAACCCGGAGACCATTACAATGGATGGGGACAAAACGGTTTCCGCCCTATTTACCGAGGATTTGTACCCGCTGAATATCACAGTGGTTGGCAGTGGTGGCTCAGTGACGCTGAGTCCTTCAGGCGGGAGCTATACATATAACACACTAGTCACGCTGACTCCAGTGGCCATTACAGGATGGACCTTTGAGGGTTGGTCCGTAGATCTGGGCGGGAATTCCAATCCTGCTTATATCACCATGAATGGTCCAAAGTCGGTCACAGCCACCTTTTCACAGAATAGTTACACCCTTAATCTAAGTGTAAATCCTTCTGGCAGTGGAACTGCTTCCAAAGATCCCATTAGCCCTACACATTTAAGCGGTACCGAAGTAGATATAACTGCTACGCCGACTACTGGCTGGATATTTACTGGTTGGTCGGGAGACTTTAGCTCGTCACTCAATCCTGCAACGGTCACTATGGACGATAATAAACTGGTTACAGCCAATTTTTTACAGAATGCTTATCAGTTGAATGTGATCACCGACGGAACCCCGGGAGCAACCGTAATTCCGGACGGTACAGTGATGGTAGCCCATGGTGATCCGACAGTAATTATTGCCAGCGTACCTGCTGGATACCAATTTAAAGAATGGACAGTCGCAGGTGGCCCTGGAGCAGATGGAGTAACCTTTGGCAATAAGAACCTGGCAACTACTTTCGTAACCCTTACCACGGGAGCAGCCACGGTGGAGGCAGCATATGAGCTTAAACAATACAAACTTACACTCATTACAGATGCTACGGCAGGTGCCGCTGTCAGTCCGGCCACGCCCGTCATGGTCACACATGGAGAAGCCCAGGTGATCTCGGCGGTGCCCCCTGCAGGTTACAAGCTTAAAAAGTGGTTCCCGATCAGTGGTGACGGGGCTATAATTGCCAATGATACCCTGGAGATAACAACCGTTACACTGAATCTGGAAGATGTCATTATTCAGGCTACTTTTGAGCTGAAGCAGTACAAACTAACATTGCTTACAGATGGTACACCAGGTGCCGCCGTCAATCCGGCTACACCCGTCATGGTCACACACGGGCAGGCTCAGATCATCTCAGTGGTAACCATTCCAACGGGGTATAAATTCAATAAGTGGGTTAAAGAAAGTGGTTTAGTAACGCTGGACAATGATACACTGGCCACTACAACAGCCACACTGACTACCGATGATGTGATCCTTAGGGCCACTTTTGAGCTGAAGCAATACACACTTTCACTGATTACAGATGGGACACCTGGTGCTATCGTTTCTCCTGACCTCCCGGTGCTGGTGGATCATGGTGTGCCTCAATTGATCTCGGCCACTACCATCCCCACCGGATATAAATTTAAGAACTGGACGTTGTTCAGCGGAGCGGCTGTATTCGGGAATGATACCATGGCCACTACAACTGCAACACTTACCCTTGGAAATGCCACGGTCCGGGCCAATTTCCAGAAGGAACTGGAGATTGTGGATGTAAAGATTCCCAATGTAACAATGAAGATCGGGGATGTGGTCACAGCCACCATGAATGTATCCGATGATGCTGGTACATCTTACATCTTGGTGACCGGTAGCATTGCAGGGTATCCTTTGGTGAACCTGCAGAGGCTTAATACCACCACCTACCTGGCATCATTTACAATTACGGCAGGGGGAAGCAGTTATCCGGCACTGGAAGATATTCCAGTGGTAAATCTCATCTTATCGGGTGGGACCATTCAGAATACACCATACAACAAACCCATTGTCCAGAACAATGATGCACTGGACGCTAAACTTCCTGTGATCAATACAATGACGGTTGCTTCAGGCGTTATGAAGGTGGGTGA
>JAUVKN010000247.1 GCA_030596245.1 Bacteroidia bacterium
CCTCCAGCCAGTTCAAGCCTTCCCTCTTTTACGTATTTCTGAACCAGTTGAAACAGGGGTGGATCAACTTTTTCTACAAAATTATATACAGCAGCCTGACTTTGTATAAAAGTGAAATCAGGAAATTCATCCATGAAAGCAACCGTTTGCCGCAAATTGTCGTTGCACATTTTCATGGTTTCAGAATAGGTCCACAACCAATTCATATCCATATGGGCATGCCCCACAATTTGAATGGTATCACTCTTAGATTTTTTTTCTTTTTCCATAGGTGAGATTGGTTTTTTTTCCGGTATTTCAGCAAAAACAGAATTACAGAGAAGGAAGAAAAGTCCTCCAACAAAAATGATTGCTCTGGGTTGTTTCATAAGTTTAGTTTTATTTGACCTGAATGATTCTTTTCGTCAATTAAAATCCTATTGTGTAATGATGATATCTTTTCTTCGGACCTCAGGTGTTACTTTCAGGTCTATAATAGTGCCATTTCTGACTTTCCCTTCAATGGTAGTGTTATAAGGGGCATGAAGTTTAAATTCGGCATCCCACGCTGAGGGCCATGCCGGAAGCAGGTATATTTTTTTTGAGTAAGGATCGGCCTGTAAAAGCATTGACTGAAACGCCTTCATTAAAACCCCACCGTGATCCTGATCGGGGGTCCAGTCGTAATTTGGGCCCCAGAAGGCAGGGAAACGCGAATTTTTATCGAAGTTCTTCGATCTTGCAACCAGGTTATCTCTGGCCTGTTCAGTCAATCCCATGTAAGCCATAAATATATCATCCTGCCTCCAGCCAAAATCTCCTTTATCCCATCGATGCTCCAGGGCATTTTTCCCCCAATCTATATTTGGGTTGCCAACACCAAAAAGCCTGAAAGGAAAGACAGCATACAGTTCAGGATTTTCCACATTTCGTTTATTCTCATACCGGGTAGCCGGGGCCAGGGCTTTCCCTGAAGGAGTATCACGAACAGGAATGTCAGGTAGTTTGGCATTAAGTGTTTTCCAGAATTGCCTCTCTTGTTCAGTGGATATAATTTCAGGCAGATTTAACAATCGCCGGGTAATACTGTACAACCCGGCCAGTTCAGGCATAGGATTGGTACAATCCCACCAGGTTTCTGCTGACTGAGATGGGTACATAACTAATTTACCCTTTTCGTTTATATCATAATAGTTATCAAAGAACTTCAAGACACTATTGGCCACCGGTATTATTTTATCCTTTAAGAAATCCTCGTCCTGTGTGTAATCGTAATAATCCAGCATCATAAATACCAACTCGGGGCCCGCCACCCACTCCCATTTATGGTACCCGCTTTCCTGCAGTTTGTCGGTGCGTTCTTCATAGGGTGTCCAGCCATAAGTTGAGGTGAATACTGATCCCCAGAAATAGAGGACTTCCGGAAAATAAGCGCCCTCAAAACCGAAATATTTACGTGTCCTGAATTGGGAAGTTTTGTAGATTTCTTCGGAGTACATTTTAAAGAATGGCTGCATCAGGTCATAATCACCGGCTGCACACATGCTGAGATAGGGCAGCCGTGTATTCTGCCACCAGTAGCCGGGTCCCCATCTGCGATAATCGGCATCTCCGGGAGTACCGGTAGCCGGGACAGTAAAAATTGACCCGTTAAACTTTATAGGGTAACGTCCGCGACCTGCAGAGGCATCAATAAACCTTTGAAGCGCATAGGCACGCGAAACTGGCAAAGCATCATCAACCCCGGGTAAACTACTGCTATCAGCAGGAGTGGCATGTATCCAGCTCCTGTTCCAAAATTCAGCCCACCACTTCGTATGTGCCTGGTGCCGCTGTTCAAACGGGATTTCTTCTGTTTGAACCATCAGCTCTTCCATGGCTTTAAGCCACTGATCAGGGGAAGAGGGATATTTGGTCAATACATACACATTCAACCTGCCTGTTTTTGCCGGTGTTGTTTGTAAGGTTAACTCATTTACACGGACTGATTCCGATCCTGTAATAACAGCACCAAAAGTCCGGTGCGGGATTGGATCACTCTTAAAATATTCTGATAGCCCCTGTAACTTATTGTTCAGGTCAAAACCAACCGACTTCTTATTATGGTGATACCAACCCACATAATCTTTTGCATTATTGATCACAATATCGGGTTCCACTATAACCGGCTCATGAAGATTGCCTGGCCTGGAGCGGTCCTCCAACAGGTCACTAACACAAGTCTCAGGCAATGCATATGGTTCTGTTCTCCACAATTCAATACGTGCGCTCATCCTTACAGGAATTGAGCATTCATAACTGAGATGGACAACCGGGTGATTTGCATCCACCCATAACCTGAGATTTAAGTCAACCTTTTTTCCTTCATATTTCCCCCCGGAACTAATGATGATCATTCCGGTTTCCAGATCCAGTTCCTGATTGAAAAAGGCGCCTGGAAAAACAATTGCCGGCTCACAGGCTACCCTTATTTTGCCAACCTTTAACAAACGTCCATTATCGCTCCATGAATCGGTTTTTCCAATGTAAAAACAGAGTTCCCTGTTTTCTTCAACCCATACATTCAGCCCGATATCTCCATTGCCAATGGGCATGGACCCATGATGGTCTTTACTGGGAGAATCCCAGGATACGTTGTACTCTTTAAGCTTAATTGAATTTTGGGTTTTGGAGATTTCATTTACCTGGCAACCTGTGAAGAAAAAGATTAAAAACATAAACAGCACTACGGATACAATTCCTTTCAGATGTTGGTTTTTCATTATATGTTGGTTTAATATCTATCAAAGTCATCTACCAGGTGCCAGTGAAACATGTTCATTTACTGATGGACGCTCCGGAAAGCTTGTATAAAAACAGGAAGGGAATTGACAAGGACAAGAGTACAAGAATGGTCTTTTTCATCTTCTTCTAGTGTTTTAACACCTTGTCTCTCACCTGGGTTACCTGCCGGATAACTTCATGAACGATTTTTTCTTCAATTCCGGGAACCCAGGTACCATGGTGACCATAAACCCACATGGAGGTTTCACCTTCATAAGCACCCTCCTTTAATATACGTTCTGAAGGGATATAAGTCATTACATCATTGGCATAACCCATCAACATCAGGTCATTCCCGAGAGTGTCACGCAATGCGAAGGCGTAATCAACTACAACTTCCCCACCTAAAACAACCAGGGTTTGCTCACCCAATTGCCAGCTTTGAACCGGGTAATAGGGATATGAGTCAGGAAACGCCTCCCCGGAAGCCAACTTCTCTTTGATTGTTTCGGCCCATCTTTTTTGCCAGTCAGCTCCCTCTTCCAACACGCTCTCCAGCTTTTCAATAGTGGGTGGCTGAGAGAGGGCCAGTTCCATCTCCTTATAATTTGTCTGAATGGCAGAGGAGAGAGTTTTCATGGGTTCTTCCATCACTCTTTCTACGGCAATGGCCAGTTCCCTCCCATACTGTTTTGCCAGTGATACTTCTCTTCTCGGCAAAGGATTCTGGTCAGCTCCAAATCCGGCGAAGAACATAGAGGTAAGTCCGGGATAAGTTTTCTCAAGCTCAATTTGGGTAAATCCGGGATAATCTCCCGACCATTTATTTATATCCAGGGTGGTAGCATGACAGGAATAACCAAAGACGACTGCTATTGGCTTGTCAGATGGGTCGGCTACCTTAAGTACCTGAACCACATGATCTGAAGGTCCATTCAACTCAGGACTATAAAGACTTTCATCATCCCATGGATTCTCCCGGCGGTTCACCGCGAAGCGTGCGATCCCAACGCCGCTTGAGATTCGTGCTGGTGCCAGGCTGCTGATTGCCCTGCCGGCAACTGTAATAATTTGATCTTCAATGAAAGATTGGTTATTTTCTATCTGTTTTCTCTGGTTGTCATTAAAAGGAGGATATATTTTCTCCAGGTTGCTATTGATTACCGGACCACTGTGGGTGTGTGAACTACTCAGAATGATGTTCCTCCTTTCCATATGGTATTCGCGAACCAGGCGATCACAAATGGAAACAGAAAGATCTCTACCAAAACCTATAACATCAGTGGTGATCAACAAAACCCTGTTTCCATGTGCATCTTCCAGGGCCAGTGCTTTTGCCCACAGGTCATGCAGTTTTCCTTCCGCTGGTTTGTCCCGGGCAGCATATCCAGCCATCCATATATACTCCTGCGGAGTAATTACAGCTCTTGCAACACCAGCTTTCCACCATTCATTTACTTCAGGTGTTTTCTGTAACTCCTGTGCCAGTACAGGATGAACCAGGGAAAGCAAGAAAAACTGGCAGAGTAAAAGCCGGATAAAAAACAATCTTTTCATAAGATAAAGATGCAGAAGATTATTAGAATATATCCGGACTGTATTCTTCATCAGCTTCAGTTTCAAACCGGGTTAATTTTCCTTTATATTTCAACTGGCATGGATTTCCAAGTTTTGAATGGATGGTGACCAGGACAAGCATGCCGTCTTTCCATTCCATATCCACCTCAAAACCTTCCCGGGCACACAGACCTGTCACTTTTCCATCGGGCCAGGCTTGCGGCAGAGCCGGCAAAAGGTGAATTTCACCCGAATGACTTTGCAACAACATTTCTGCAATGCCGGCAGTACCACCAAAGTTACCGTCTATCTGAAATGGGGGGTGGCTATCGAACAAATTGCTCAGGGTGGATTTTCTCAGAAGTGCCACCACATGTTCGTGGGCCTTTTCACCGTCCTGCAGACGTGCAAAGAAGTTGATGATCCATGCCCGGCTCCAACCGGTATGGCCGCCACCACTCTTCAGTCTTTTTGCAATGGTTTTTTCTGCAGCTTCAAACAATGCTGGTGTTTCATCGGTGATTTGAGCCAGGGGATGAAGCCCGAGCAGATGTGACATATGCCTGTGGCCGGGCTCCCATTCATTATAATCCTCTATCCATTCCATAATTGTACTGTCCCTGCCCACCCTCACAGGAGGTATTCTGACAAGTATCTTCTTCCAATCCTCTTTCAGATCTTGATCCACGCCCAGTATTTCACTTGCCTCTATGCAATGGTTTATATGGGCCATCAGGGTTTGGTTATCGATGGTGGCAGCATACGTTAACCGGGATGGTTCATCTTTTCCATTCAGCATGTATGCATTTTCAGGAGACATGGTGGGATTGGTAACCAGGGTTCCATCTTTTTCAACAAGAAAATCGCCGATAAAATCCATGGCCTCTTTCATTATTGGATAAGCCCTGTTTTTCAGATATTCCTTGTCCCCGGTGAATTCGAAATGCCTCCACAACGGAAATGTCATCCAGACACCGCTGAGAGGTGACATACCCCATCGCATATCAGCGTTGGGGGAGGTCTTTCCAAAGATATCTGTGGCATGGTGCATGGTCCATCCATCGCATCCGTACATTTCACGGGCAGTAACACGGCCGGGCACTCTCCATTGATCAACCAGATTGACCAGTGGATCTACCAATTCAGTCAGGTTGCAAATTTCAGCGTGCCAGTAGTTCATTTGCAGGTTTATATTGGTATGATAGTCTGAATTCCAGGGAGCTGTGAAATGTTCATTCCAAACACCCTGAAGATTTGCAGGCAGAATGCCGGGTGATCTTGAGCTTCCCATCAACAGGTACCTTCCATACTGGAAGTAGAGTGCCACAAGACCGGGATCGGTGCCTCCGCTTTTCACCGCATCGAGGCGAACATCTGTGGGTGTGCCGGCAAGAGTGGAGTTACCTGGTTGGCCGAGCTCGCCAGTCTGGCCAGGTTCGCCAGCTTCGCCAGCCTCAACAAGCTCGCCAGTCTGGCCAAGCTCAATGGATACACGGTTAAACATCGATGCATGCTCCTTCACATGGGCTCCCAATAAATCGGAGTATGATTTTTCCCGGGCATCAGACAGGATCTTCTCACAAATTTCAAGGGGATGAATGGTCCTGTCAAAATTCAGTGAATCAAAATTATAATCAGTGGCGGCGGTAAAAAGCAGGGTTAACTCATCTGCATTGCGTACCAGCAGACTTGATGAACTAGCTGTAATTTCACCTCCTGTATTCAGTGCGAGCAGCCGGGCGGCAAATTTCATATTCGCTCCTCCTTCGCCCATTTGCGGGTCAGTTTCATCAATGATCTGTCCCTCCATGATCAGCTGATCCACACTGGCAAATACAGCGGCATCTCTTTCTCTTGTGAGTGCAATTTCAGTATGAATGCTTCCTGGCTTGTCGGCAACAATATTGATAACCACTATATTATCCGGTGCAGAAGCAAATACCTCCCTGGTGTATGTGATTTCATTGATTGTAAAAGTGGTCCTGCTGATCCCTGAATTGAGGATCAGCTCTCTTTGATAATTTGAGTAAACTACACTGCTGTCAATTGACAGGGTGATATCCCCAAGTGTCTGGTAAGAACGGAACCGTGGAGGAGTTCCCAGAAGGCTCTTGTTTCCAAGCTGGTAAGCTTCATTGATCTTGCCTTCAAAGATAAGTTTCCTGATTTTGGGCAGCTCTTTCAAGGCCTCCGGATTATTGGTGTTTAGCCGTTTACCTGCCCATA
>JAUVKN010000068.1 GCA_030596245.1 Bacteroidia bacterium
AAAAACCTGATGCTATCAGATATGGTTGATTCTCTTTCTAATGGCACTTTTCATATGGTCATGGATGTGACCGGCGATCTGAAATCCCTGGAAGGCCTCGAACCACTGTTTGAATCCCTGGCCTCCTATCCTGCCAGGGACACCAATGAGCATTCGGTTATTTTGAAAACGCTTGAGGAGGTTTACGGACCCAATTCATTCAAGAGCCTGCTCAGCCTGTTTGTGTCGGTCTATCCAGCGGTGCAACCCATGACCAACTGGACCAATGATATCACCTATTACTTCAATACAAAGCCTGTACTGATGGTGAACAGGTATAACCTGACCAAGAGTACCGATGAGGTTTTGACCATTCAGGGTCTGGGGATGCTGCACGCAGTGAAAGAGTTCCGGGAAAGTACAAGCATGGGAGAAGTTAAATCGGCTGTTTCCGGAAGTCAGACATACGATTTTCAGATGGACCGGGAAACGGGTTGGCTAAAGCGCTGTGTTTCCCGTCAGCGTACACTGATCGAAACAACCATACTCAGCAGTTCATACCTCCCTTCAGGTCTGAAAATCCCCTCTTATACAGAGACAGTTTTTGAAGTGAAGGGATCCAGAATTGAATAACCTGTTTCAATTTGATGATTATGATACGAACCACCATATTTATACTGACAATCATAGTTTCCGCAAACCTGGCTGGTCAACCCTATGAACACTCGCTGGGAATAAGGGCCGGTTACTCCAGCGGGATTACCTATAAAGGATTTCTCAGGCACCAGATGGCAGCCATTGAAGGCGATGTGCTGTATAACCGTCATGGGTTCAACCTGTCACTGTTGTACGAATACCACCTGGAGCCGTTCCGGAACAGGCGTTGGCTGACCTATTTTGGCGGAGGGGTTTTTGGAGGTAACTGGGAAGCAGAGTTCTCAACCGGATTGTCAGCCATAGCCGGAATAGAGTACAATGTCAGGGATTTACCCATTAGTTTCGGTATAGATTGGAAACCAATGATGAACATTTATCGTCTCTTTGAGATTGATTTACTGGATTTTGGGGTTTCTATTCGATACCGCTTCAGCCTTTAGACTTTTCTATTTGCTGAAAGAACATTATTTTTATGAATGTTGCGAACCGTTCACCATAAATTTATTTGCTATGATACCAACTTTGAAGGATGTTCAATCGGCAGTCAAAAGGATCGAACCTTACGTACACAATACTCCGGTACTTACCTGCTCCACCATAGACCGGATAATGAATGCTACGGTATTCTTTAAATGTGAGAATTTTCAACGCATGGGTGCCTTTAAGCTCCGGGGTGCCACCAATGCCATTCTCCAACTCTCGGATGAAGAACGGGCCCGGGGTGTCATTACCCACTCTTCAGGCAATTTTGCCGCTGCACTGGCACTGGCTGCAAGGTCGCTGGACACCAAAGCGTATATCGTGATGCCCTCCAATGCACCAAATGTGAAAAAGGAGGCAGTAGCCGGATACGGGGCCCAGATCATCGAATGTTTACCGACTCTTAAGAGCCGGGAATCGACCATGCTCACCCATCAGAAAAAGACAGGAGCTACTTTTGTGCACCCGTCCAACGATATTAATGTGATCCTCGGGAATTCAACAGCCGTGTGGGAAATGGCTAAAAAAGTGGATCACCTGGATGTGGTCATTGCTCCCGTGGGTGGAGGTGGATTAATTGCCGGAACTGCCCTTGCCACCAACCACCTCAGCTACTATATCGAAACCATTGGTGCAGAGCCATTTGGGGCCGACGATGCCTATCTCTCCCTCAAAACAGGCAAGATCCAACCCAGCATCAATCCAAAAACCATTGCCGATGGATTGAAAACCCAGCTTGGTGACATAAATTTCCCCATTATCCAGAAGTTTGTAAGCAAAATTATCCGGGTGGAGGAATCGGAGATTATTGAAGCAATGAAATTTATCTGGGAGCGAATGAAGATCGTCATAGAACCATCAAGCGCCGTGGCGGTAGCAGCCATGTTCAGGAACATTTCAGAGTTCAAAAACAGAAAGGTCGGTGTAATCCTGTCAGGCGGAAATGTGGATATTACAAATCTGCCTTTTTAAAAAAGTGCAGACCGGACGCTGATATTGGCACTGCTTAACACATTAACCTATAAAAATGTTATAAAACATACTTATGGGCAGATGTTAAGCTTGAAATCACATATATTTGTAGACCTAGCATTTGGGAAAGGTATTGTTCTTTTCTACTTACTAACCGAAACTACTTCTATCAAGGTGGGTGATGTAAAGTCACCTGCCTTTTTTTTATGCATTTCTGAATGATGAAAATCCACACTGAAAAAGCATTGATTACCGGGATCAGGAATCACAATTCCAGTATCCTGGAGCATGTGTACCTTACCTACTTTCCTATGATTGAAGGATATATCATTCATAATCATGGGGACAGGGACCAGGCCAAAGATGTGTTCCAGGAAGCCATGATTGTGCTTTATAACAGGATCAAATCCAGTGAACTTAACCTGACCTGTAAATTCGGCACCTACCTCTATGCCATTTGTAAAAACATCTGGATGCAGGAGCGGAAAAAATACCAGCTTCATGCTGAGAAACTGAGGCAGAATCCAATGGTTGTAAATGATCCTGGTCCTGCAGACGATCCCCTGCTTCAAAATCATCTGACCCGGTTGTTCAATAAGCATTTCGATGAACTGAGCAAAGACTGTCAGAAAATTCTCTCCATGTACTTCAACAACTTCACCGTTGAGGATATCCGCTCTGCCATGAATTACAAGGATCTTCATCATGCCGCAGACAGAAAGTACAGGTGTAAAAAAAGCCTTATTAAAAGGATTGTGAATGACCCCCTTTTTAAACGTTTAAAAGATGAAACACGTTGATCATATCATAAAATACCTGTCAGACGAAATGAGCCAGGAAGAGGTCAGATCCTTTGAAAAAGATCTGGCATCCGATCCTGTGCTGAAAGAGGAGTTCGAGGAAGTTTCGGCCGCCTACCGGCTGATCAGAGATCAGCTTCGGCAACGGGATGAAGAGGCTTTCAGGGCCAAACTCCTGGAAGTCATGGAGAAACCGACGCTGAAAATCCGTCATAACAGGGCTGGATCCTGGCCCCGATGGTACTTCCTGCTGCCGTTGGCCGGATCCGTGGCGATTCTGCTGGCTGTTTTTCTGATGAACCAGAGAGGTGACAGAATTCTGTCACGCTTTTTCAAACCTGACAAAGATCCCGTAATTCTCGCCTTCAATCAGGGGACAAGGGGTGATTCAGAATCGGGAATTATGCTCTACCACGAAGGTCATTATCAGGAGTCCATGGATAAAATGTCAGAACTCCTGGAGCAGGATCCGGAAAATCGGTTGACATTGCTTTTCTACCTGCTGGCTTCTATGGAACTTGACATGCAGGAGGCTGTCCTCGACAGAGTGCTGACTCTTGCCATCGATACAGAACAGCGATTGGGGCAATCACTCAACTGGTACACAACCCTTGCTTTGGTGAAATCAGGTCGACTGGAAGAGGCATCAACACAAATCCTCACACTTACAGAACAACCCGGACCCTACCAGACAGATGCCAGACGATTGCAAAAGATGTTGTTAAAATAATTCTTAATTTAGTGGCATAAGCGATCTGGTCTATGCCTTCATTCCCTTTTTACAAACAACTTGATGCCATGGATTGCGGTCCCACCTGCCTGAGAATGGTGGCCCGCCATTACGGAAAACACTTCACGCTGCAAACCCTTAGAGAGAAGTCTCATCTAACCAGAGAGGGTGTCTCCATGTTAGGTATTGCACGGGCAGCCGAAGCAATTGGTATGCAGACCATGGGAGTATCCCTAACATGGGAACGGTTGCGTAGCGAAGCTCCCTTTCCTGTAATTGTCCACTGGAAACAGAACCATTTTGTGGTGGTATACAAGATCAGAAGGGACCGTGTGTATGTGGCCGATCCTGGATTTGGACTTACAGTTTATTCCAAAGAGGAGTTTCTCAAGGGATGGTTCAGTACCCGGAAAGAGGGGGAAGCCAAAGGTAGCGCGTTACTTGTTCAACCCACGCCGGATTTTTTAAACCAGGAGGATGAACCGTTAAAGAAAACAGGCTTCAGTTACCTGTTTCGATACCTGGGCCCATACAGGAGATACGTTTACCACCTGCTACTGGGGGTGATCCTGGGAAGTATCGTCCAATTTCTGCTCCCCTTTCTCTTCCAGTCCATGGTCGATTTCGGGATCACTAACCAGGACCTGCCCTTTATTTACCTGATCCTTTTGTTCCAATTTGTACTGATCCTGTCACAGATGGGCATCGATTTCATCCGTAGATGGATCTTGCTTCACCTGAGCACCAGGATCAATATCTCATTGATTTCGGATTTCCTCACCAAGCTGATGAAACTTCCCGTGGGTTTTTTCGATACCAAACTGACTGGAGATATCCTGCAACGGATTGGTGACCACAGGAGAATTGAATCCTTCCTTACCACTTCCTCACTCACCATCCTCTTTTCCATGGTGAACCTGGTGGTTTTTGCAATCATATTGGCCATATACAGCATTAAGATCCTCATTATCTTCCTGGGAGGGGCCCTGCTCTATTTCATCTGGATCTCCGTATTTATGAAGCGAAGGAGATCATTGGACCATAAGTATTTTTCAAAAATGGCCGAAAATCAGAGCAAGTTGATCCAGATCATTCACGGCATCAGCGAAATTAAATTGAATAATGCCGAACGGATTAACCAGTGGGAATGGAAAGATATTCAGGCTGCGCTATTCAGGGTTAACATGAAAAGTCTGTCGCTCAATCAATGCCAGGAGGCTGGCGGGATTTTCATCAACGAAACTAAAAACATCCTGATCAATGTAACCGCTGCCATAGCGGTCCTGAACGGGGAGTTAACCCTTGGTGTCCTACTGGCAGTAAGTTATATTTTAGGACAATTAAATGGTCCCATAGAACAGATGATCACTTTCTTTCACAGGGCTCAGGATGCCAAGATCAGCCTTGAACGATTGGGAGAGATCTACGATTCGGAAGATGAGTACCAGCGCGAAACCAGCGTTACTGTACTGCCGTCAATCGACCGGATCAATGTGAGTAACCTTGAGTTCAGCTACCCTGGAGCCATGGCACGAAAGGTGCTGGAAGAGATCAATCTGACTCTTAAAAAAGATACTGTTACCGCTGTGGTGGGTGTGAGTGGAAGTGGGAAGACCACCCTGGTCAAATTGTTGCTGGGATTTTATCCTCCTGCAAAAGGAGAGATCAGGGTTGGGGACATGAACATCCAGATGATGTCGCCCGATCTCTGGAGGGGTCAGTGTGGTGTAGTGATGCAGGATGGCTTCATATTCTCCGATACCATCGCAAAAAACATCGCGTTAGGTGAATCAGAGATCAAGCCGGACCAGCTCCTGTATTCAGCCCGGATGGCTTGCATAGATGACTTTATTGATCAGCTACCCCTGGGTTATAATACTAAGATCGGTCAGGAGGGACTGACCCTCAGCGGAGGTGAAGAGCAGCGGATACTCATCGCCAGGGCCATCTATAAAAATCCCAACTTCCTTTTCCTCGATGAAGGAACCAGCGCCCTGGATGCCAACAATGAACGGCGAATTATGGAAAACCTCCAGCTGGTATTTAAAGGCAAGACTGTGGTCATTGTGGCGCACCGCCTGAGTACAGTGAAAAATGCGGATCAGATCATCGTTCTTGACCGGGGCCGGATTGTTGAAGAGGGCAAGCACAATACGCTGATCGCTCAAAAAGGACACTATTTCGAACTGGTCCGGAACCAGCTTGAATTGGGAAACTAATTGTTCCATGGAGAATGACTGGAAAAAGCGGCTGGGTATGGTTTACTCCACCAACCCGGAATTTCAATTTGAATCGGAGCAGCAGGATGATCATAAGACGCTTCCTCCAAATCAGCAGAGACTCTATGTGAGACTCGACCGAAAGAACCGAAAAGGTAAGAGTGTGACACTGATTGAAGGGTTCCAGGGAACCGAAGAGGAGCTGAAGTCCCTGGCAAAGGAGTTGAAGAGCAAATGTGGTGTGGGAGGTTCTGCAAAAGATGGGGAGATCCTGATCCAGGGTGATTTCAGAGACCGGATCCTGACACTTTTGGAAGAAAAAGGTTTTAAAGTAAAACGCGCAGGTGGTTAAATCCGGGAACTACAGAAAAATATCACGGTGGCTTGCCGGTCTGTTCATGGTGTTTATGACTGGAAACCTGGTCTTTGCACAGAGTGCGGATCTCTTTTCCATTTCCGACACCTCCTATTTCAAAACAGGAGAAGATGATTGGAACCTGGTAGAATCTGTATTAAAAGGCAATCATGCCAATCTCCTGCTATTGCTCAAAAGAGGTGCAGATCCCAATGCAAGAGCTGAGGGAGGTATGACCGCACTCATGTACGCAGCAGAAGGCGGTGATGTAACCCTGGTGAAACTGCTGGTACTAAACGGAGCCGACCTTGAACTCTCACTTTCAGAGAAGACCACGCCCCTTCTTGTTGCGGTGCTCAACCAGCAGTTCGAAGTCACCAGTTACTTGCTTGAAAAAGGTGCCAACCCCGATCATCGGGACGAATACAAGGGAAGTGCCCTGCTCTATGCAGCTGCCATGAATGACTATCGAATTGCAGATCTGCTGCTCTTTTACGGGGCTTCCGATACCATCAGTGACGGGGAGGGCAATAGTGCTCTGATGACAGCAGTATATTTTGGAAACCTGGAAACTGCAGATGTGCTCCTTCAGAACAACCTAGCACCAGATGCGCCTGATGCAGAAACCAATTCTCCCCTGATGATTGCAGCCCAGCAAGGAAACAGTGAGATGCTCTTGCTGCTACTGGAGTACGGGGCAGGATTGGAGAAGGTCAATAAGAAGAACTACACACCGCTGGCCCATGCCATCAGGTATCAGCAGGATACGACAGCCAGGATCCTGGTTGACAGCGGGGCCAATATCCATCACCTTATCTCTGCCAACCGGAACCTGTATGACCTGGCAGTCCAGCAAAACCAGAAAGAGACCCTGAAGATGCTGAAAAAGAAGGGAGCGGATCCGCTTCCCCGGCCCGACTTTTCCAAAATTGATGTGGGCTGGGGTAACTCTTATAGAAACAACGAACATATGATGCAAATCAGGGTATCCTGGGTGGACAGTAAATTTGGTTTTTTTGCGGTAACAGGATTTGATTTTCGTCCGGTCTACCGAAAAGTCCAGGTTGCCGAAAATAGTTCCCTGATTTACCAGTACAGGGAAAGCAGGTGGACATGGGCCCATGGTGCAGGTAAATTTTTCAGGTTCATTCAGGATAACTCAGGCATTGACTATGGGGTCTATGGCGAATTGTACGGACTACTCTCATTCCCGAAATACAGGGGGTTTCAGGAGAATCCTCCTCTCCGGTATAACCTGGTACCAGCAGCAGGTGTATACATGAGTGGCAAAATAGCAGGGATCAAAGCGGGTGCGGAAAGGTATCATTTCGGGACCCTTCATGAAGGTCCGTGGAAAATGAACATCACCCTGTTCATCAGGATTTCATACAAGACCAGTGATAATGTTTATAAAGAAATTGAATATTAGATCCCGGGGAACTTGGATCCCCATTGCTTTGGTCACCTCGTTTCTTCTGGTGTTATCAGGCAATTTCATGGGATGTGAACCGGAGGACTGGATCATTGAGGTGAATTGCGACGATTGCTATGGTTATGCTCCTGACAGTGCCAAATTGATCATTTACGTGACCATCAATGCAGAGAATGATTCAGTTCCACTCACCATCTACAAAGGGAGTTTTGAGGAGGGAGTAATCGATTGGCAGGATACTGCCACCACCGAGGAGTTTTATCTCTATTCGGAAATAGATCGTGAATACACGGTGCAAGCCACCTACAGTTCGGGCAGTCAAACCATTGTTGCATTCGATGCAGATAAGATGCATCTACACAATGCCGGAAATGAGTGTGGGTCACCCTGCTACATCGTGAAAGGCGGAATCTTCGATGTTCAACTGATGAAGTAAATTAATCTGTAATAACCACGGGTAGAGACACTTCCAGGCCATCAATTTTCAGCACGTAGTTCCCTGGAACTGATAACGATAGAGGTATATAAAACTGCTTCGAACCCTTATCAATCTCATAGGTTGCCTCCACCCTTCCGTTGAGGTTGAACAATTCAACCCTCTTTGCACGGTCTGCCGGCTGAGGCAGTATCAGGTAGAAGCCTTCCGTGGCAGGATTTGGATAGAGCAGCAATCCATGGGAAAGATCCCATGGGGGCGTTCCCAATGCATGCCAGTATATTACTCCGGATACCTCATTGTTTAACAGGGCGCTGTCCGTTACCGCCGACCTGACCAGGTAGTCATAAAAACCGGTGGTGAGAAGGTTGTTGGAACCATCTACCAACCTGAAGGTATCACGGAGCGCCTGTCCGGGTTCCAACCCAATGAACAGGGTCCCGGATCTGATCATGGTCCCGTCAATCCAGGACTCAAACCGGAGTGAGTCAATAACGGTATTCCCTTCATTTGCAATGGCAACAACAGCATCAGCATGTATCCCTTCAAGTTCATCCATCTGCAACATCGATAGCGCCAGGTCGGGGTACTCATACCGGATCACCTCGAGCTCCAGCTGGTTATTACCGTTGTAATGATCTGAATCAGTAACAATCCATGTATGCAGACTGTGAATACCCATGTTGGAAAGGTCAAATGACCCGGATACAATAAATTCTGACATTTCACCAGGCAGAATTGGGGCAGTAATTGTGTCGATGCTCATGGGCAGTTGGTCCATCGAAACATGGATTGAAAATCCCTGAATAGTATCCATTCCTGTGTTCTTCACCAGCAAAGTGACTTGCTCCTGATTGGTGAGCCATGGACCGGAAACTGGTTGAATGACCTTCATCAACGAAAGATCGCTCCCACGAAATGCAGAAACCGGGAAAACAATATCATCAATCCATGCAGCGTCCTCACCCCGGCTCATGGATTGATCTTTCAGGTAGGACCAGGTTATCACATGTATACCCGGTTCAAGGGTTGCTGAGAAACGGTCCCAACCCTTCTCGCCTGACCAGCTGTTAACCAGTACGGAATCCACATAAAACCGCAGGTAATCAAATCCCGCTTCAGATGATACCCGGAATGCAAAGGAGAGGGTATCCACTTCACTTGTCTCAAAGCCTACAGATAACTCACTAACACCATGGTTGGAAATTGTTCCGGAGCGGAGGGAATATTGTGAAGAGTTGTATGTTTCGCTATCACTTCTCCATGGGAGATCTGAAATATTTATGAAAGGATAGTTATCCAGTACCGGGTTACTGAAATCTTCGAAATGCCTGCCGGAAAAGAGCAGGAAGCTATCCTGCAAAGAAACATATTGATCACCTGCCATAAAAGGTCCGGCCTTTTGGGAACCCGTCACTTTCGCTGCCAATTGTGCACGGAAAGTAATCGTTCTTCTCTCTTCTGGTTGCAGTACCGGAAGAGGATCAAACTCGATCCTTTCAAAAACGGATACACCTTCCGGGTATTCACTTCCGCTTAATATCCCGGTCCTGAAATGACCATGGTTATGCATTGTCCAATAGCAGGTCAGCCACTCCCCGGGCTCTGCGATTCCATTCCCGTTTCCAGAGGGTCGGTCGTCCCATTCAATTCCTTCTGAAACAAGGAGCGGTGCGTATGCTTTTTCCTTCAGGTAAACCCTCCGGCCCTCCCGGTCCCCTTTCCAGTACAATCCAAACACCAAAGATCCCTGGTCAGTGACACCTGGTCCGCACCCGATCCTGAAAACACTTTGAATGGTTATGGTGTCACCGGCTTCCACCGTCTCTACAGCCACCATGGAATCCAGGATGACAATATCCTTATGGTCTGTAAAAAGTATCAGTGTGTCATTTTCCATAGCTGCCCCACCCCGGTTGATCCATTGTAAATCAAATGAAAACTGCTCATCAATGCTGATCACTCCATCTTCATCCACCGACTCATCGGACAGGTCGTAGCCTGAGAGATCAAGATAGGGATCGGGCGGAACACCTATCACCACCTCGCCGGTAAAGGGAATGTACGCGTCGCCTGAAACCACAAGGTCCAGTGTTCCACTCATGACCGTGTCATGAAAATAGAGTGTTGTGTACCCCTCTTCAGAGGCATGAAGAGCATCAAGGAGCACTCCATTTCGTGACAGCGCCACGTAATCGAAAGGAGCACAGGTTATGTCCATTCGGTGTGACCCGGCCGGCAGCAATTCAGGGTACCATACATCCCGTGTATCTGGCTGAGAAAACCACGGAATAATGGTGGGATCCCCTGCCAGCTGGTAGATCTCCCAATAGAATTTTTTACGTGAACTAGTGCTCTGCTGGACCGACATGTTCCCGCCAAAAATCATCTCTCCCAGTGATGGGGTCCAAAGTTTGCGGGACTCTCCATGGGAATGAAACACCTTGTCGTAATATCCGTGGGAGGATTCCTCATAAACTGGTTCGGCCACAATAGGGCCAACACCAACCGCCCAGAAATAGTCCTCATCCCAATAGGAATCGTTGGTGCAACCAATATATGCCAGCGCTCCTTTTCCCGGCGCCCGTATCAATGCCTCGGCAAAACACTCCCCCAGGTTAAATACATTGGTTTCACAACCGTTCCCGATCATCACCGGGTATTTTCCCAGGTTCTCCAAACCATCAATGTCATTCTGATGAAAAGTTGGATTGATCCAACTGTCATAGAGTCCATGCCCTGTATAATTGACAAAACCTACCCCTCCCGAAATAAGGTCCAGGATCCGGCTGTCACTGGTATCGGACTCCGGGTAAAAAAATGTATGGGCATTGAATCCATTGTTTTCGTTGATGTAATAGTCGTGGGCATAGTTGATCTGACCATTGCCATGCCTGCTGGCATATGCACCATCCACCCCGGCGATCAACACAGCCTCATCAAGGAAAGAGGGATCTGGAAACTGATACTGTTCGTACTCAAGTACCTTGTCCAGTACCGCCTGCAGTTGTTCCACAGAGGTCACCGAGATCCTGCCATAAAAGAGGTCGGGTATGTAATCACCTTCCCCATCATAGGTGGTATAGTAGAGATCCGTGATCTCTCCTGATGATTGAGACAAGGGGATTTGCTCCACATCTCCCACGATTAGTAAATAGGTGGGCGGGGCTATACCTTCTGAAGGTTGGGTATAGAGTGCATCCAGGTAGGACTTTATGTTCTCCCTGGAACTTCCCACCTCCGGTTCCTGCCGGTAAGCCTCCACCACATTGAAGCCTTTGAGTGATTTCCACTGAATGAAAGGCTGTAGTGTCTCCCTGAAAAGGGTATCGGAGAGGATCACCAGGGTCATGGGCTCCTCTGTAAACAGTGCTTTTTTTGTCCTCAGATCATTGCGTCTGATCACCCGGTCGAAAAGCCCTTCAAAAGCTCGTGAAGGAATATACTTTCGGTTCACCAGATCAATGGTTTCAATGGTGCACGTAACATTGAAATAGATCTTAACCAGGTTCCTCACTGGATTGTAGTATATGGGATCAAAATGGAGCGTACTCATGGGCAGCCCCCTCATCACCCCTTCATAACCCACTGTCACCAGGGGTCCCCCAATCCACCCATCTGCACCATAAACCATACCGTCCACTTCAATATTTTCAGCGGGTGCACCTTTTCTGGCCGAAGGCATAAATGGAGAGATCCTGGCATCAATACCAAGCTGTCGGAGATCGAAAATAACCGAATCCAGATGGTCAATCCGAATCCCGGTCACCTCCCCTTTACCTGCTTCAAACAACATTGTCTTCTGTGGAAGTGCGGGAGCGCCGGTTTTACCGGTTAAAAAGTACCCGGGTATCTTAATGGAGACAAAGTCGTTTCCATCTTCAAAGGCACTCAATTTGAGGTGATTGATCTCTCCCCTGAAAATCAACTGATTCCCCTCGAAAACAAGCGTATTCCCATGGGCTTCTCCCCCTGTTGAAAGTTTAATGTCTGGCTGCTGAGCACTTGAAATTATAGTCCCAAAAATCAGATAAAAACCGATAAAATATAGGTTGACCACTCTCCGCATATCCGCAATTAAGTAAATTCCCGGTTAAATAGTAAACCATATTATCAGTTTTAGGTTGCGCAGATGGTGGAAAAAAAGATTTTTTTCATAGGGGCATAACCATATATTTTCAATATTTTAGGAAGTTATAAGTCACGCTTATGGGCATTCGTACTGCTGTTATATCATTCCTCATGTGTCTGCTGGTATCAGGCACCCTCCAGGCTCAACCTAACAATTATGGTGTCCCGATGATCACCAATTACAAACACTCCATAACCGGTGGGAGTGAACAGAACTGGTGCATAACCCAAGATGCCCGGGGCGTAATGTACTTTGGAAACAATGACAAGGGTGTTCTTGAATATGACGGGGTAGAGTGGCGTCGCATTCCTGTTCCTAACGATCCCATTATCAGGTCGCTGGAAACAGGAGATGACGGAGTAGTCTATGTAGGTGGCGAATCTGAATTTGGATACCTGGCCCCTGATAACGTCGGGAATATGCATTATCGATCCCTTTCTGATACTATTGACCAGGAAAAGTATCCATTCACGGGAGTGTGGAGAACTTATGATCACAATGGGAAAGTCTATTTTTGTACATATTCCAAGATCTTCATTTTCAACCGGGAGATGGATGAACTATCCATATTAGAGACGCCTGAGTATACCTATTTCTCCTTTATTATTGACAGTACCCTCTTCGTCTCAGATTTTGGCAGCGGATTGATGAGGTATGATGAGGAGAAATTTGTAACGGTCAATGGTGGAGAGTTTTTCAAGGAGATGGTCATTACAGGGCTGGTGGAATATGATGAAAACAGACTACTTGCGGGGACTTATCAACAAGGGGTCTATCTGTTTGATAAGAAGTCAGGTACGGTAGATCATTCTTTTCTCGACCCAGGCCTTCAAGACCATTTCAGGAATGGAGGCATTACCTATGTCCGGTCCCTGAACGATGATTTCGTGGTATCCAGTCTATATAATGGACTGGTGATCCTTAACCGGGATGGAAAAGCCAGGGAGATCCTCTCGAAGGCAGAGGGATTAATCGATGAAGACATTACATTTGTCTACTCCAATGACCAGTTGAAAGGGACAGGCCCACTATGGCTTACCAATTTGATAGGTGTCAGTAAACTTGAGACCTACAATCCTTTCAGGCAATTTACTGAAGCGTCTGGATTTGAAGGATTCATCCTCGATATCGTTAACTTCAACGAAAAGCTGTTTATCTCAACATACAGCGGACTCTATTTTAAGAACTCCACTTCCACTTCCACAAGATTTATACCTGTACCAGAAACTCGTGATAAGACTATCTGGCACTTACATGTATTTAAACCCTCTCCAAATGTGGAACTATTGATTGCCTCCTCTGAAACCGAAACCTTTGTAGTGGACAAACAGATGAATGTCTCCTTACTTGAGGATCTTGTAATCAATCCACATGAAGGATTGCAGGAACGTGAAGAGTATGTGGGCCGGCACCTGGCTCAGGATCCCAAACATCCCGATATCATTTACACAGGCAGAATACAGGTTGTTGGTTTGCAATACACCAGAGGAAAGTTTAAAGAGATCATGAGGGTTGTAAATCTGCCCAATGAATTACTGCTGAAAATGGTCATAGACAAATACGGATACCTGTGGGCAAGCACCACCAGAAGGGTAATCCGTATTGATATCTCACGCATCAATGATGCCACCATGAAATTCTTTTCTGAGGAAGATGGGTTACCGACCCTCGAAAAGAACCAGGTATTTATAGATCCTGATTCGGAAGAGCTGTTGCTGGGAACAGCAAATGGATTTTACCGCTACAATTACTTCAGGGACACCATCTACCGGGATACCATTTATAACAAAATACTTCCACCGGGCCGCAATTTTATTATGGCTTTTATCAAAGACCGGGAGGGAGATTACTGGTACTCCTTTGAGAATGAACACACTGGATGGAGTGAGTTGGTGGCCCGGAAAAATGACAATGGTTTGGAAATAATCCAGGAGGAACCTTTCCAGCGTTTGCAAAACTCCTCCACCGATGTGATCTTCAGTGATCCGGAAGGAGGTGTCTGGTTTGGAAAATCAAATGAACTTTATCATTTTGACAACTCATTTACCAGAAGCGATACACTTCCCTTCCAGGCATTGATACGAAGAGTTTCTGTCAATCATGACTCCCTGCTTTTTAATGGAACCAATTTCATGGAAAATGGTCTGGGGAAATACAAGATTCAGCTCATGCAGGCTGAAAACACCCAGCCCGAGATCAAGCACCGTTATAACAACATCGAATTCAAGTGGGCAGCTCCGTTTTTTGAACAGGAGGAGGAATTAAAATACAGTTATATGCTGGAGGGGTTTGACAAAGAATGGGCAGAGTGGAATGTTGCAGCATATAAAGATTTTACCAATCTTCCTTTCGGTGATTACACCATCCAGGTGAAAGCCAGGAATGTGTATGGTGATGAAAGTCTCCCGGCTTTCTATTCCTTCACCATTCTCCGGCCTTGGTATGCCACATATATGGCTTTTATTGCGTACATCCTCCTTTTCGGATTATTGGTTTACATCATTATTAAACTTTACACACGAAGGCTTAAACAGGAAAATTTGAGGCTGGAGGGGATCATCGAGGAGAGAACTGCTGAGATCAGGAAACAGAAAGAGGAGCTTACCGACAGCATAGA